>NZ_JBFBBQ010000074.1:0-43958 GCF_040682775.1 Amycolatopsis sp. NPDC051106
GGCTCGTGCTGGATCGGGTCGACGATCTTTGCCGCCGGCATCGTCCGTGAGGTCCTCGGGCTGGACGAACGCTGGCAGCCGCTGGGCTCGGTCGCCACGACGCGGAGGTTCGAAACCTTCGCTTACCGCGGTGCGCGGGCGTAGAACCCGACCGGCATCGTCAAATCCGCGCTCGACGCGCCGCACTCCAGCATCCACAACGCCGCCGCCGGGCCGAGTTCGCGGCCCAGTGTCTCGAGCGCGGCCGGGTCCGGGGCCACCGCGCGGGCCTGCTCAACTCCGCGCGCGAAGGCCTCCGGGTCCCAGCCGCCCGAATCCGTGTCGCCGAGGGAACGTGCGCCCTCCGTCAGCGACGTGACCGGAAGGGGTTCCGCCACCGCCAGCAGGCCGTGGGTACGTTCCCCCGTCAGCACTCCCATCCAGCGTGAGCTCTCCGGGGTGGGCCGGGGCCCCGTCCAGCGGGGCCGGCCATCCATGTCCGGCAGCTTCGCCGGGGCGCCGGACGCCGCCCAGCGGCCGGCCCACTCGACGGCCAGGCCCGGCGCGCTGCGGGTGGCCGGGTTGTGGAAGCGGGCCATGTCCCAGCGGTTGCCCACCGCCACCGCGGCCAGGTCGCGGTGCGGCCAGACCCTTGCCTCCCACCAGAATCCCCACGGGAACGCCGCGGTGTGCCCCCACCACCAGTCCTCGCCCAGGTCAGGGTCGGCGAGCTCGAGCGTCAGGCCGGAAAACGAACGGACGCCGTGCGGGCTCGGCCGCGGCGCGCGCGGGGTCACCATCGCCGCGAGCGAGTCCGGTCCGATCAGGCCGCGGTCGCCCCGGGCGGTGCGCAGCAAGGATTGCAGCAGCCGCGCGAAGTCCGCGGCGCTCGTGTACATCCCGACCCCCGGGTACGCCGAGGTGCGCAGCGGCGGGCTCGGCAGGCACCAGTCGCCGAACGCCATGTACCCGGTCGCGCTCGAAGACCCGGGCGCCCGGGTGCCGTCGTCGATGCTCGTGTCGTTCATGCCGGTCGCGGCGAACACTTCCCGGTGGACGCGGGCGCCGTACGGCTCGCCGGTCAGGTGCTCGACCACCCCGCCCAGCACCCCGACGCCGAAGCTCGAGTAGGAGTACGACCCCGGCGCCGTCACCAGCGGCAGCACCCCGCCGTACTCCACCGCGCGGCCGGCCTCGTGCCGGCGCCGGACGTAGTCGAGGATCGGCTCGGCCGGCGCCGTGGACGCCGTGGCGGTGACGATGTCGCTGTAGTAGCCGCCCTGGTGCGCGGCCAGCATGGCCGTCGTGACGGGCGCCGGGTCCGCACCCCGCAGACCCGCGGGCAGCACCTGGTCGACCGGCGTGTCCAAGCCGACCAAGCCCGCTTCGGTCAGCTGCATGAAGGCCAGCCCCGTGACGGGCTTGGTGAGCGAGCCCGCCGGCGCGGGCGTCTCGGCGGTCATCGGCGTGCGCGCGGCCAGGTCCGCGAACCCGGTCGCCGCTGTCCGCAGCTCGTCGCTCGTCGCCACCGCGACGGCGACCCCGGGGGTGCCGGTGACGGCGGCCAGCCGCGGCAGGACGGTGCCGAGCGCCGTCATCACCTCGTCGAGCATGCTTCTCCTCAGAACGTATTGACGGTCCACAAAGGACCGAGTCAGCCCTCGGCGGTGTTGTAGTTGACGATCCGGTCCACCATGAGGGCGACCGCGCCGGCCAGGGGGCTGTCCGCGTCCCTCCTCGCCACGTCCGGCAACCGGTGCGCCTCCTCCTCGGCGACCGCCACCATGCCCCACAGCGCGTTGAAGCCCGAAGGATCCGCCGGCTTCTCCGCGGCCGCCGCCACGGTCACGACGCCGTCCTCGGCGGCCACCGTCAGCGCGCCCATCTGCCGCAGCGTGCCGGGATCCCGTTCTTCGGCGGCCACCACGCTCCAGCCCGCCACCTCGGTCTGCCGCACGGCGGCGAGCAGGCTCCCCACGCCGCTGACAACGATGTCAGGCAATACGAGGGCCACCGGTCCCCCCGTCATCGGCAAGGCACACCGGATCGCGCCGTCCAGCCCCGGTTCGGCCTCGTCGTCCTGGTAGACGAAGACCAGCTGGAAGATTGCCGCGTAGCGCGCCAGGTACTTGACCGTGTCCAGCTTGTGCGTCCCGAACACCACGACCACACGGACGGTGAGCCCGCTCTTCGCCAGTTCGACGACGGCCTCCAGGCTGCGGTCGAGGATGGTGACCCCGGGTTCCAGGCAGTGCAGTTCCTTCGCGTACGGCGCTCCGAAGCGCGTTCCCAGTCCGGCACAGGGCAGGATGATCGAAACATCAGGGGACGAAGCAGGCATCGAGTGGCCCTCAAGTTCTGTTGACGGTCAGGAGCCCTTACACGCCACAGTAGTCACCGGAGGCAGCTCCGCGCGAGAGCGTGTCGATCACCGTAGACTGGCCGGAACGTACGAGAGAAAGCGAAGAGGACGCGCATGCGAGTGCTGCTCTCCACGTACGGGACACGCGGTGACGTCGAACCGCTGGTGGCACTCGCAGTGGAGCTGAGAAAGCTCGGCGCCGAGGTCCGGATGTGCGTCCCGCCGGACGAAGAGTTCACGGACCGGCTGGGCGGGCTCGGGATCGACGCGGTGCCGGTCGGGCCGCCGGTGCGGGCGCTGATGAGCGGGACGGCTCCCCCGACGGCGGCTGAGCTGTCCCGGTACCGGACCGAACTGGTCAACACGCAGTTCGACGTCTTCCCGTCCGCGGCCGACGGGTGCGACGCGTTGGTGGTCGCCGGCCTGGCGCAGGTCGGCGCGCGGTCCGTGGCCGAAGCCGCGGGCATCCGCTACGTGTACACGACCTACGCGGCGGTCAACCTGCCGTCGCCGCACCACGCACCGCCCCCGCGGCCCGGCTGGCCGGAGCCCGAAGGCGCCGACAACGCGACGCTGTGGCAGCTGGACGCCGAGCGGGTGAACGCGCAGTTCCGTGCGCCGCTCAACCGGCACCGGGCCGTCCTCGGCCTGCCCCCGGTGGACGACGTGCGCGGCCACGTCTACTCCGAGCGGCCGTGGCTGGCGGCCGACCCGGCCCTGGGGCCGTGGCCGGCGACCCCGGGCCTCGAAGTGGTCCAGACCGGGGCGTGGACGCAGGCGGACGAGCGGCCGCTGCCGGCCGAGCTGGTGGCGTTCCTGGACGCGGGCGCGCCGCCGGTCTACGTGGGCTTCGGCAGCATCGGCCCGGCGCCGGACATCGCCCGCTGGGCCGTCGAAGTGAGCCGCGCCCGGGGTCACCGCGTCCTCGTTTCCCGCGGCTGGGCGGAGCTGGACCTGGTCGACGGCCAGGACGACTGCTTCGCCCTCGGCGAGGTCAACCACCAGCGCCTGTTCGGCGAGCTGGCCGCGGTGATCCACCACGGCGGCGCGGGCACGACGCAGACGGCCGCCCGCGCGGGCGTCCCGCAGGTGGTCGTCCCCCTCCCTGTGGCGGACAACCCGTACTGGGCCGGGCGGGTGGCGGCCCGGAAGGTCGGCGCGGCCCTCGACGGCCCGACGGCGACCTTCGAGTCCTTGAGCGAGGCCTTCGACACGGCTTTGGCGCCCGGGACCCGGGCGCGGGCGGCGGCTTTGGCCGCCGAGGTCCGCGCCGACGGAGCGGCGGTGGCCGCGCTCCTGCTGCTCGACGCTCTCCGGTGAGCCGGGCGCGCGAAAATATTTTCCGGGCCGTGTTGATCCGCGGGCCGCTCGTTCGACAAGAGGGGGCGAGGGCCGAGAGGCGGCCCCGCCGGACGAGGAGCACACGATGCCGAAGTACATGCTGATCATGCGGGGCACCGACGAGTCGAACGCGGCCATGATGGCCGACATCGAGGCGTCGATGGCCTCGACCCGCCAGTACATCGAAGACATGCTCAAGGCCGGTGTCCTCCTCGCGGCCGAAGGGCTCGACGACCCGAGCCGCGGTGTCGTGGTCGACTTCGGTGCCGAGGCCCCGGTGGTCACCGACGGGCCGTACGGGGAGACCAAGGAACTGTTCGGGGGTTACTTCCTGCTCGACGTCGCCTCGAAGGAGGAAGCGGTCGAGTGGGCCAAGCGGATGCCGGCGACCCGCGGGACCAAGATCGAGGTCCGCCGGGTGGCCGGCGACGACGAGGTCCCGAACCAGGCCGCGGACGAGAGCTGATGCACCCGGCCGACGTCGAGGCCGTCTGGCGGATCGAGTCGGCGCGGATCGTCGCCGCGCTGACCCGGTTCACCGGCGACTTCGGGCTCGCCGAGGACGCCGCCCAGGAGGCGGTGGCCGAGGCGCTGGTGTCGTGGCCGCTCGACCCGCCGGCCAACCCGGCCGGCTGGCTGCGGGCCACGGCCCGGCGGCGGGCGATCGACGCGATCCGCCGCCGGGCCGCCCTCCAGGACCGGTACGCCCTGCTGGCCGCCGACGGCGAAGCCGACCCCGGGGATGTCGACCCGGACCGGATCGACGACGACGTCCTGGCGCTGATGTTCGTGAGCTGCCACCCGGTGCTCTCCCCAGAGGCCCGGGTGGCGCTGACCCTGCGCGTGGTCGGCGGCCTGACCAGCGAGGAGATCGCCCGCGCGTTCCTCGTCCCGGTGCCGACCGTGCAGGCCCGCATCACCCGGGGCAAGAAGACGATCGCGGCGGCCGGCGTGCCGTTCGAGCTGCCGGCGGCCGGTGAACGGCGGGACCGGCTGGGCGGCGTGCTCAGCGTCCTCTACGTGATCTTCACCGAGGGGTCGACGGCCACGTCGGGCGACGCGCTGCTGCGCCCCGACGTCGCGTACGAGGCCATCCGGCTGGCCCGCACGCTGGCCGCGCTGCAGCCGGACGAGCCGGAGGTGCACGGCCTGCTCGCGTTGTGCGAGCTGACCGCCGCGCGCTTCCCGGCCCGGACCGGCCCGGACGGTGCGCCGATCCTGCTCGAAGACCAGGATCGGCGGCGGTGGGACTTCTCGGCGATCCACCGGGGGCTGGCCGCGCTGGCCAAGGCGTCGGCTCGCGGACTCGGTCCCTACGGCCTGCAGGCGGCGATCGCGGCCACCCACGCGGCGGCGCCTTCGGTCGGCGAGACCGACTGGGACCGGATCGTGGTGCTCTACGAGGCATTGGGCCGGGTCGCGCCGTCGCCGGTGGTCGAGCTCAACCGGGCCGTCGCCGTGGGGATGGCGTCGGGGCCGGCGCACGGCCTGGCCATCGTGGACGAGCTGGTCGCCGCGGACCGGCTCCCCGGTTCGCACCTGGTCCCGACCGTGCGCGGCGAGCTGCTGGCCCGCCTCGGCCGGCGCCCGGAGGCCCGGGCCGAGCTGGAGCTGGCGGCCCGGCTGTGCGCCAACCAGCGCGAACGCTCGGTGCTGCTGCGCAAGGCGGCCGCACTGGCCTGAAACCGTCCGAAGTGGACATCTCCCCCGGGCCACGGCTGCGCCGATCGGGTGGCATCCGGGCCGGGCGTCAACCGGTCGGCGACGTCCGGAGTGGTCCGTGCGCACACCTACCGGAAGTTCCGCTCCACCTGGGGGAATCCGCTCATGCGCGCTCTTGCCCGGACGTCCGCCCTCGCGCTCACGACGGTGGCGTTGACCGCCGCGGTGACGGCTCCGGCGGAGGGCGTCGAGCCACCGTCGCCCGGACAACCGCACGTGAGCCTCCCCGCGGGGCGGACCTTCTACACCAACCCCGGCACGGACCCCGCCGCGCCGAACGCGGGTTTCCCCTCGCTGTTCAACGCGAGCGTGACGAACCCGGACGGCAGCCGCACTTCGCGGCTGTTCACCACCTACGGCGTCGGCACCGACTCGCCGGGCACGAACGCCGCCGCGATGCGGACCTCCACCGACGACGGCGCCACCTGGAGCCCGGTCGCCCTGCCGAGCCGGTGGGCCGGGATCACCAACGCCGTCCGGCTCGCCGACGCCGCCGGGACGGTGGTGGCGGTCGACTTCGAACCGATCACGCTGTCGCGTTCGGCCGCGGATCCGGACCCGTCCACGCCGTACAACGAGAACGACCGGGTCTTCGGCCGCTGGACCCTCACCGGGACCACGATGACGGCCGCCGGGACCGCGACCACGAGCTATCCGGGCTCGCCGCCGACCCTCTGGGCCCGTTTCCAGCGGGGCATCCTGCTGCTGCCGGACAGCCGGACGTTGCTGGCCACGGTGTACGGCGCGACCGCGAGCGGCCCGTTCACCGCGCTCATGCGCAGCACCGACCAGGGCGCGAACTGGATCCAGGTCACCCGGCTGGCGGAGGGGGCGGGCTGGTCGGAGGCGAACGTCGCACCGACCTCCGACGGCAAGCTGATGGCCTGGCTGCGGCGGGACACCACCGTCGCGGGGGAAGACCGCTTCCTGCCCGACCTCTACTACACGCAGTCGTCCACTGTGGACGGCTCGGGAAGCTGGACGGCACCGGTGAAGATGGCCTCGGACACGGGGAACTCGCCGGGGTCGGTGCTGCTGGGCAACGGCGCGGCGCTGCAGGCATCGGGCCGGCCCGGCAACGTGGTGCGGTACAAGTACTCCGGGACGTCGGGCTGGCAGGACTGGACCGGCCGCACGACGATCTACACCAACCAGCCCACCGCCGGGACGGGCACGGGCGGGCGCTCGCTCGCGGCGTCCGGCTCCAGCAACACCCTCGCGATGACGCCCCTCACGGCGAACACCGCGCTCGCGGTCGGGGACAACTGCGCGAGCTGGGGCTGCCCGGCCACGGCGTCGGGCTACCCGCACGGCACCTCGCAGTCACTGTGGAAATCGGTGCTCGAGGTGAACACCGCCCAGTGGGGGACGATCGATCTGCAGTCGAAGTTCCGGCGCGGGGAGATCTCCTTCGTCGACCCGGCGTTCACCACCTACGGCGACGGCCGGACGTCGATCGGCGCGTACGCCTTCGACGGCGACGTCCGCGCCGATTCCTCCGTGGTGACGGCGAACCGCAGCGTCACGCTCCGGCTGGACCGCGCCTACGCGCTGACCGGCATCGGCGCACACGCCCATCTCACCGGGCCCGCCGGCCTGTCCATCGAAACTTCGCTCGACGGCGTGACCTGGTCCACGCCCGCGCAAGGCACCCGGTCCGGCATCCTGTATCCCCTGGCCGCGCCGACGACCGCCCGGTACGTCCGGCTCAGCGACCCCAATCCCCCGACCGGCGACGGCTCGTCGTTCCTCGACGAACTCCAGCTCTACAGCACGCTGGACGGCTTCGAAGCCAACGTCCCGGGCGCGGCTCCCGCCGGGAACGGCCTGGCCACGGCGACCGGCGCGGTGGTCGTCGCCGGGGCCCCGGCGGTCGAGCCGATCTCGTCGCGGTTCCTGCGGATCACCGACACCAGCGACACCGTGCTGTCCCGCATCGCCTGGAACCACGGCGCCTCGGCCGGTGCGGACTACGAGTTCAAGGTGCGGGCGAGCGGCACGAGCACGCACGGCCTGCTGTTCAGCGTCCTGGGCACGGACTCGGCGGGCAACCCGGTGACGCCGTACCACTTCCTGCTGGACGCGGTCAGCGGCAAGTTCTACCGCTACGACTTCGCGAACGCGACCTGGGGCGCGCCGCTGGGCACCGTGACCGTCGGGTCGTGGACCTGGAACTCGGTGCGGGTCGCCGCCGGGCCTTCGTCGGCGACCTTGACCGTCAACGGCCAGGCGGTCGCCACCGTCACGCCGTCCCAGCCGTTCAGCGGCTTGACGGGCAACCAGCTGTCCTCGACGGGCACCGCCGCGACCGGCGACGACTGGTTCGTCGACGACATCGGCTACACCCGGCCCTGACTCAGCGGCCCGGCGGCCAAGCGCACCCCTCGGCCGCCGGTGATCCGCCGCACGGGGTGCTGGACGAGCTGCCTTCCGGGCCGGTCACCGTGACCCGGACGCTGAACGGGTCCACGACGACCTGCCAGCTCCGCGGCGACCCGGCGTCCGAGGTGTGTACGGCCTTCCCGACCAGGTCCGGGATCTGCTCGAAGGGCACGGCGCGAAGGTCGAACCGCGGGACGGCCGCGGCGGTGGGCGCGAACACCACCGACAGCCGGCGCTCCTCGACGACCGCGGTGAGCACCTGGGACACGTCCGCGTTGCCCGCCAGCGAGTCGACGACCCGGCGCAACTCCCCCGCGTCTAGCAGGGTCTGGCCGGGTCCCACCGTCACCGTGGCGGAACCCGCGGACGACGTGACCGACGTGGCCGGCGGCTCGATCGGCGGCTCGGAGCTTTCCGGACCGAACAGGTCGGCACGGAACAGCACCAGGACGGCGGCCGCGGCGAGCAGCAACCCCGTCAAGGTGACCGCCCCGGCCGCACACCCCTCCGGCGGGGAACGCACCAAAGCGGACTCGGGAGCGGATTCGACGGTGGCGCCCGCCCTCCGGCGCTCCCACGCCGGTGCCGGGCGCGGCACGATCCGGACCTGCCACGGCCGGTCCGGCGGGTACTCGACCACGACGACGTCACCCCGCCGGAAGCCCGGGAGGTCGACCAGGTTGACCTGGTGGGTCACCTCGGCCCGGTACGACGGCGCGTCGTCCGGCGCGACCGTCAGGACGAGGTCGACCGGCACGTCTCCGGTCTCGGTGCCGCCGGCGCGCAGGCTCTCGACCTTCGCGAGCGCCACGCGGGGCACGACCGCCGCCTCCCGCGCACGCCGCGGCATGCCGGCGACGAAGACGAGCACGCCGTAGGCGAGCGGAAGTCCCAGCGCGGCGAGGATCAGGGGCACCCGCTCGAGGATGATGCCGACGACGAAAGCGCTCAGCGTCGCGCCGATGACGCCGCCGGTCAGGAACCCGCGGGCGAGGGCGACCGGACGGCGGTGGACCGGCGCGGCGGGCACGGTGGACATGGCGGAGCTCCGGACTGTCGAAGGTCTCCCGCGGGCTCCGCGGAAGTACCCCCAGGCTGGACCGCGCCGGGCGCTACCGAACCCAGGTTTCACGTCACTGCGCGAAAGTCACACGGCCGGTGATCGCCCTGGCGCCGCCTTCGGCCATGCCGGGCAGAACGAGCTTGCCGTCCTCCCGCCGGCCGTGGGTCAGGACGGTCGCGCCGGAGAAGACCGGGCCGGACAGGCGATACCCGAACGACGTCACCGGCCGGTCCGCGTGGCGGCGCGGGATCTCCAGCAGCAGCAACGCGAGCAGCGGCCCGTGCACGACCAGACCGGGATAGCCCTCGACATCGGTCACGTACGGCCGGTCGTAGTGGATGCGGTGGGTGTTGTAGGTCAGCGCGCTGAACCGGAACAGCAGCCGCGGCCCGGTCGGCGTGGCGATCTTCCAGTCGTGGGGGGTGGCTCGCCGGTGGGGACCGGCGTGGCCGCCCGCCGGCGTTCACCGCGGGCTGGGAGCGGTAGACGACGTCCTGGTGCTCGGTCAGGAGCAGCTCGTCACCGCGCCGGTATTCGTGCCGGACGGTCACGAACGCCAGCTGCCCGCTCCGCCCGTCCTTCACCACCACGTCGGCCGGTTCGCTGCGGCGCTCGATCCGGTCACCGATGAGGATCGGCGCCCGCACCTCCACCCGGCCACCCGCGATCATCCGGCGGCGGTCCGGGATCGGCGGCAGGAACCGGCCGTCCGCCGGGTGGCCGTCTTCGCCGAGCGCGGCCTGCGGCACCGGCTCCAGGAAGTGGAACCAGTGCCACAGCACCGGAAGCGGCTCGCCGAGCCGGGCGGCCGGTGCGGCGAGGTCGAGCAGCCCGGAGAACGCCGCGGCCGGCCAGGGACCGATCACGTCGGACGTCTCGGGCCGCCAACCGGCGACGGCGTCGCGCAGGTCGGTCACCGCAGACCTCCCCGGGCGACGAGCTGGCCGACGATGACGTTCTGCTGGATCTCGTTGGTCCCCTCGCCGACGATCATCAGCGGCGCGGCGCGGAAGTACCGCTCGACGTCGAACTCGGTCGAGTAGCCGTAACCGCCGTGGACGCGGATCGCGTCGAGCGCCACCTCCATCGCGGTCTCCGAGCAGAACAGCTTCGCCATCCCCGCTTCCGGATCGGCCCGCTCCCCCGCGTCGTACCGCCCCGCGGCGTGCAGCAGCAGCTGACGGGCGGCGGTCAGCTTGGTCGCCATCGTGGCCAGGTGGTTGCCGACCGACTGGTGCTGCCAGATCGGCTTGCCGAACGATTCCCGTTCCTGGGCGTACTTCAGGGCGTCGTCGAAGGCGGCCCGCGCGACGCCGGTCGCGCGGGCGGCGACCTGGATGCGGCCGACCTCGAGGCCCCGCATCATCTGCGCGAACCCGTGCCCCCCTGGGAGACGGTGAACCCGGCCACCCTGTCACCGCGTGGCCGGCGGGCAAGGTCCGTGAATGTCGCATCGAGAGACTTGAAGTCCCTCAATGCGACATTCACGGCACTGTGCCGACCGCCACTGACCCTTGCCGTTAGGTTAGCCTGACCTTATTGTCCTCGCGTGTCCCTCGTTCCCCACCGCGCCGGCACCGGCGTCCACGCCCGTGCGGTCGACGTCGCCTACGGCAGCGACGTCGTCGTGCGCGCCGCGTCCCTCTCCCTGCACGCGGGCACGGTGACCGCGCTGATCGGCCCGAACGGCAGCGGGAAGTCGACACTGCTGCGTGCGCTGGCGCGGCTGCACCCGCCGGTCGCCGGCTCGGTCACCTTCGCCGACGGCGCGGACCTGCGCGCACTGTCCGGAAAGGACATCGCCAAGCGGATCACGTTGCTGTCGCAGCAGCGGACCGCGCCGGGCGGCGTGAGCGTCCGGGAGCTGGTCGAGTTCGGCCGGCACCCGCACCGGTCCCGCTGGGGCGGCCGCGACCCCGAAGGTCCCGCGGCGGTCGAGCGCGCCCTGGAGCTGACCGGGCTGTCCGCCCTCGCCGACCGGCCCGTGCAGGCCCTCTCCGGCGGGCAGGCGCAGCGGGTGTGGCTCGCCGGCTGCCTGGCGCAGGACACCGCGCTCCTGCTGCTCGACGAACCCACGACCTTCCTCGACCTGCGGTACCAGGTGGAGATCCTCGACGTCGTCCGCGACCTCGCCGACCGGCACGGCGTCGGGGTCGGCGTGGTGCTGCACGACCTCGACCAGGCCGCGGCCGTCGCCGACCGGGTGCTCCTGCTGGAGGCCGGCGTGGTCACCGCGGAAGGCGCGCCCGCCGACGTGCTGACCGAAGCGAACCTCACCCGTGCGTACGGCATCCGCGTGGACGTCCGGCTCGACCCGGCCGACGGCCGGATCCACACCCGCGCGGTCGGCCGCTTCAACGACTCGAAAGCGCGCACCGCGTCGGTCTGACCGGTACGCCGTCATTGAGAAACAGGAGAAACATGCGCAGCACCAGGACCTTTCTCGGCCTGGCCGCGGCCGCCACGTTCTTCGTGGCCGCCTGCGGCACCACCGAGGAAGCGGCGAGCACCACCGCCACCACCACGCGTTCCGGCCCGGTCACGGTCGTCGACTCGCGCGGCAAGGAGGTGAAGCTGCCCGGCCCGGCCAAGCGCGTCGCCGCGACCGAATGGAACGGCGTCGAGCACCTGGTCTCGCTCGGCGTCATGCCGGTCGGGGTCTCCGACATCAAGGGCTACGGCCAGTGGGTGAGCGCCGCGCCGCTCGACACGACCCCGAAGGACATCGGCACCCGCGGCGAGCCGAGCCTCGACACGCTCGGCTCGCTGGGGCTGGACCTGGTGATCGTCACCGACAGCGTGACCGAAGGCGCGCTTCAGCAGATCGAGGCGAAGGTGCCGGTGATCGTCCTCGACGGCGGCAACGCCCAGGACCCGATCGCCGGGATGTACGCCAACCTGGACACCGTCGCGAAGGCCACCGGCACCGAGGCCAAGGCCGCGCGGCTGAAGTCCGAGTTCGAGCAGAAGCTCACCGCGGGCAAGGCCGAAGCGGAGAAGCTCGGCGCCGCCGGGCAGAAGGTCGCGTTCTCCGACGCCTACGTCACTTCCGGCTCGGTCAGCATCCGCCCCTACACCAAGGGCGCGCTGGTGTCCGCGGTGTTCGGCCGGCTCGGCCTCGAGACCGCCTGGCCGATGACGGGCGACGCGTCCTACGGGCTCGCCCAGGCCGACGTCGAGGGCCTGACCCAGCTGCCCGACGTGCGGTTCTGGTACATCGCCAACAACGCCGACGGCGACCCGTACCAGCAGGAGCTGGCCGGCAACACGATCTGGAAGAACCTGCCGTTCGTCAAGAGCGGCAAGGTGCACCGCTTCCCGGACGCGCTGTGGATGTTCGGCGGCCCGAAGTCCATGGAGCAGTTCGTCGACGCCGCCCTCGTCGCGCTCAAGGGATAGCGCCCGAGTGAAGACCCTGACCGAGCCGCCGCCGGCCGCGCCCACCGTCCGGCGGCGCGGCCGGCTGACCCTGCTGGGCATCGGGCTCGCCGCCCTGATCGCGGCGGGTTCGGCGGTGCACCTGACGCAGGGCACCGCGAACGTGGACGCGCTGGACGTGCTGCGGCTGGTGTTCGGCGGCGGGACCGGCGACACGGCCGCGGTGGTCGTCGAGTCGCGGTTGCCGCGGCTGCTCGCGGCACTCGTCGTCGGCGGCGCCCTCGGCGTGGCCGGCGCGGTGCTGCAGTCGGTGTCCCGCAACGCCCTGGCGTCGCCGGACACCCTGGCCGTCAACGCGGGTGCGCACCTGGCCGTCGTCGCGGTCGCGGCGTTCGGCGTCTCGCTGCCGCTGCTCGGCGCGACCGGTGTCGCGTTCGCGGGCGGGCTCGCCGCGGCGGTGTTCGTGCTCGCGCTGTCGGGCACCGGCGGCACCGGGATCGTGCGGCTGGTGCTGGCGGGCACCGCCATCGCGCTGGCCCTGATCTCGGTGACCCAGGTCCTGCTGCTGCTCTACGCCCAGGAGACCCGCGGCCTGTTCGCGTGGGGCGAGGGATCGCTGGAGCAGAACGGGCTCGGCGGAATCCGGACGCTCGGCCCGCTCGCCGGCGTGGCGCTGGCCGCGTTGCTCGGGATGTCCCGGCGGCTCGACCTGATCCACGTCGGCGACGACCACGCCCGGACGCTGGGGATCCACGTCGGACGCGTCCGCTTCGCCGCGATCACGCTGGCCGTGCTGCTGGCCGCGGCGGCGGTGACCCTGGCCGGTCCCATCGGTTTCGTCGGCCTCGCCGCGCCGGCCCTGGCCCGGCTGCTCGCGTCCGTGGTGCCGGGCCTGCACCGGCACGCCGCCCTGCTCCCGTTCTCCGCGGCGCTGGGCGCGGCTCTCCTGCTGGGCGCCGACGTGCTGCTCCGCACCATCATCAGCCCGCAGCGCGCCCTGGAGGTGCCGACGGGCGTCGTGACGACGATCCTCGGCGCGCTCTTCCTCGTGGTGCTGGCCCGCACGGCCCGGATCACCTCCACACCGGCCGATCCCCCCACGGCGGGCGCGCGGGGCGGGGTGAGCACGGCCCGGTACTCGGTGGTGCTGGGCGTGCTGGCGCTCGTGACGGTCGGTGCCGCCGTCGGCGCGGTCCTGCTGGGAGACGCGAAACTGCTGCTGGGCGACGTCCTCAACTGGGTGACCGGCCAGGCGGGCCCGATCGTCACCGGCGTACTGGACACCCGCGTACCCCGCGTGGTGGCCGCGCTGCTGGCGGGCGCGGCGCTGGCGCTGGGCGGAGCCCTCACCCAGGCGGTCGCCCGCAACCCGCTGGCCGAACCCGGCATGATCGGCGTCGTCGGCGGGGCGGGCCTCGGCGCGGTCGCCGTGATCACCCTCGTGTCCGGGGTGGGGTTCTGGACCCTGACCGGGTCCGCGGGCCTGGGTGCCGCCCTGGCGATGGCCGTGGTCTTCGCCGTGGCCGCCCGGGGCGGCTTCAGCAGCGAACGCCTGGTGCTGATCGGTTTCGGCGTGTACGCGGCGTCGCAGGCACTGGTGACGCTGCTGATCACCCTGTCCGACCCGTGGAACGAGACGAAGGCGCTGACCTGGCTGGGCGGCTCGACCTACGGCCGGACCTTCACGCACCTCGTGCCGATGGCGCTGGCGCTGCTGCTGGTGGCGCCCGTGCTGGTCCGCATGCGCCGCGAGCTCGATCTGCTCTCGCTGGACGACGAGACGCCCCGCGTGCTGGGCGTGCCCGTCGCGCCCTCGCGCCTGCTCCTGCTTTCGTGCGCCGTCCTGCTGACCGGCGCGGCGGTCGCCGGAATCGGCGTGCTCACGTTCGTCGGCCTGGTCGCCCCGCACGCGGCCCGCGCGATCGTGGGCAGCAGGCACTCCCGCCTGCTGCCCACCGCCGCGCTGCTCGGGGCGACCCTCGTCTGCGCCGCCGACACCGTCGGCCGCACGGTGATCGCCCCGGGTCAGCTGCCCGCCGGGTTGATGACCGCGATCATCGGCGCGCCCTACTTCGTGTGGCTCCTGTACCGGCACCGCACGAAGACGTCGGTCAGAAGCCGGGGAACACGCGGCGCAGGTCGTCGAGCGTGACGCTGCCCTCGACCGTGACGCCCTGGTCGTACGGTGCCTTCAGGCGGCCGCTGACCAGCCGGACAAAGGCTTCGGGCGATCCGGTGAACGTCGCGGACGGCGCCTCGAGGTGGTCCGCCACGGTGACCGCGTCGTCGATCACGAGACCGCCACCGGGCACCGCGACGGACACCGGGGCCGCCAGCTCCGCCGGCTTCGCGAGGAAGCCCAGCATGAACCCCAGCGGCCCGGTCAGGAGGTCGACGAGCACCTCGGCCGACCCGGCGGCCACCCCGGCGTCCGGGTCGAAGGCCACCCGCACGTCCCACGAGTGGTTGGCCACCTCGCTGAGCCGCATGCCCAGGGCGGTCACCAGCGGGACCGGCTCCGGCAGGAAGCCGAGGTCGACGGTCAGCGACGAGCGCTGCTCCGGCGTGAGCGCCTCGACCAGCTCGAGCCAGCGGCCGTTGTGCTCCAGGAAGCCCTCGGCCTGCGCTCGCGGCGCCGACGCGTCCCAGCGGGCCCAGATCGTCGGGTTGTCTTCGGCCTCCACCGTCTCTCCGGCGGCCCGGGCGATCGGTGCGCGGCCGATCTCGGCGCCACTGCCGAGGTGGGAAAGGGCCTGGGCGACCGTCCAGTCCGCGGCGCCGCTGGTGGTGGCCAGCTGATCGTCGGTGAGGGTGCGGACGAGGCCGGCGAGCTCGTCGTGCTCGGCGCGGAGGGCGGCGATCGTGCGGTCCACGAGTTGGTTCATGCCCCCCTCAACTCCCGGCGGGCCGCGGGTGTTCCGCTGATCACCGTGCGGTGCGCGGCCCCGCGGCCGGGCAGGCTAGTTTGCTCGGATGAGCCTCCTCGATGACGTCGCCGAGCGCGACGGCTGGCGGTGCTGGGTGTGCGACGAACCGGTCGACCCCGGCATGTCGGTGAACGACCCGCGAGGGCCCAGCGTCGACAGCCGCACCGCCGACCGGAAGGCCAAGGTCGCCGAGCGGCTCGCCCACCGCGGGTGCAACACCCGCAAGGGCGCGGTCAAGGTGGTCATCGCCTGGCCGGACCGCCTGCACGTCGCCGACCCCGCGCCGCTGATCACCGTGGCCGGCCGGCTGGAGCGCAAGGGCGGCCGTGAGCTGGTGGCCCGGTGCCCGACCGAGCAGGACGCACAGGAGGCGGCCGACTGGCTGGTGGACCGGTTCTCCCGGCTCGTCCCGGGGTTGCCGGTGACCGCCGGCGTCGAGCCGGGCGGCGGTCAGTTCCTCGTCGTCCTGGCCACCGGCCGCCGCTGACCGGAGCGCCGCCGCGCGGTGGACCCGGCGGCGGGCACCGTGGTAGAAGTAGAACGTGTTCCACTTCTGACCGCCGGTGTTTGGGGTGCACGGATGAGCGTTCCGACGGTGACCGAGCTGCTGCTGGCCCGCGCCGGGGACGAGCGCCCGGGTCTGCTCTTCGAGGACGAGACGTATTCGTGGGCCGAGCACGTCCGGGCGTCCGCACGCCGAGCGGCCGACCTCCGGGCGACGCTGGACCGGGACAAGCCGCCGCACGTCGGCATTCTCGCCGACAACGTACCGGCTTTCTCCGTCCTGCTGGGCGCCTGCGCGTTCGCCGGGGCGGTGCTGGTCGGGCTCAACCCCACCCGGCGCGGAGCAGCCCTGACACGGGACGTCCGGCTCGCCGACTGCCAGTTCGTGCTCGCCGAGGAGAAGTACCAGCCGCTCCTGGAGGGGCTGGACCTCGGCGGGATTCCCGTGCGGGACCTGGAATCGTGGCCGTCGGCGAACACGCCACTCGATCCCGTCCCCGCGTCGCCGGACGACCTGCTCATGCTGATCTTCACCTCCGGCACCAGCGGCGACCCGAAGGCGGTGCGCTGCACCCACGGCAAGATCGCGTTTCCCGGCGCGATGCTCGCCCAGCGCTTCGGACTGTCCACAGCGGACACGGTCTACGTCACGATGCCGATGTTCCACTCCAACGCGATCATGGCCGGCTGGGCGGTCGGGCTCGCGGCCGGCGCGGGCATCGCCCTGCGCCGCCGGTTCTCCGCGTCCGGTTTCCTGCCCGACGTGCGGAAGTTCGGCGCGACGTACGCCAACTACGTCGGCAAACCACTGTCCTATGTGGTCGCCACTCCCCCGCGTCCCGACGACGCGGACAACCCCCTGCGCCTCGTCTACGGAAACGAAGGAGCGAGTGCCGACCTGGCCGCGTTCGGGGAACGCTTCGGCTGCAGGGTCGTCGACGCGTTCGGCTCCACCGAGGGCGGTGTGGGGTTCGCCCGCACCGACGACACCCCGCCCGGCTCGCTCGGCAGGCCCACCGAGGACGTGGCCATCCTGCACCCGCACACCGGCCGCCCGTGCCCCCCGGCCGAGTTCGCCGCCGACGGCCGGCTGGTCAACGCCGGGGAAGCCGTCGGCGAACTGGTCAACACCACCGGCGCCGGCTGGTTCGCCGGGTACTACCGCGACCCCGAAGCCGACGCGCAGCGGCTGCGCGACGGCCGGTTCCACACCGGCGACCTCGCCTACGCCGACGCCGCGGGGTTCTGCTACTTCGCCGGGCGGCTCGGCGACTGGCTCCGCGTCGACGGGGAGAACCTCGGCACCGCGCCGATCGAGCGCATCCTGCTGCGGCACCCCGCGATCACCGACACCGCCGTCTACGCGGTGCCCGACCCGGTGACCGGGGACCGGGTGATGGCGGCCGTCGTCACCGACGGCACGCCCCTGGACCCCGCGGAGTTCGGCCGCTTCCTCGCCGGCCAGCCGGACCTCGGGCCCAAGCAGGTGCCGGAGTACGTGCGCACGGTCCGCGAGCTGCCGCGGACGTCGACGTTCAAGGTCGTCAAGCGCCGGCTCGCCGCCGAGGGCCCGAACTGCCCCGACGTGCTCCGGCGGAGTTCGGGGCAGGACATCGCCTACACCGAGTACTCCTCGTCTTCTTCGGACGGCGCGTTCGCCTGAGGGGTTTTCCGATGACCCCGCACCGGCTACAGTCACTCACTGGGAGCGCTCCCAGGCAGGCGGGCGGACAGGTAGTCCGCCCCGTCGTCCAAGGGAGAGAAGTGCATGCGAAACAGGACACTGGCGGCCGGCCTGATCGCCGCCTGCGCCGCGACCGGCGTCGTCGTCACCACCTGGACCAGCGCGCAGGCCGCCGTCTCGGCGTACTACGTCGACCCGGGCACCAACGCGGCCAAGTGGGTCGCGGCGAACCCCGGTGACTCGCGGACCGCGGTCATCCGCGACCGCGTCGCCGCGGTGCCGCAGGCCAGGTGGTTCACCACCACGAACACCAGCACGGTCCGCGGCGAGGTGGACGCCTACGTCGGGGCCGCGGCCGCCGCGGGGAAGATCCCGATCATGGTGGTCTACGACATCCCCAACCGGGACTGCGGCGGCGCGAGCAGCGGCGGCGCGCCGTCCCACGACGCGTACCGGGCGTGGGTCGACCAGGTCGCGGCCGGCCTGGCGGGACGCCCCGCGGCCATCGTGCTCGAACCCGACGTGCTCGCGCTCATGACGAGCTGCCAGAGCGGTGACCAGCAGAGCCAGACCACCGCGTCGATCGCTTACGCGGGCAAACGACTCAAGGCCGGGTCGGCCCAGGCGAAGGTCTACTTCGACATCGGGCACTCCGCCTGGCTTTCCCCCGGGGACGCCGCGAACCGCCTGCGGGCCGCCGACATCGCGAACAGCGCCGACGGCATCGCCACCAACGTGTCGAACTACCGCGCGACCGCCGACGAGGTGTCGTACGACAAGTCCGTGCTCGGCCAGCTCGGCGACTCGCGGCTGAAGGCGGTCATCGACACGAGCCGCAACGGCAACGGCCCGCAGGGCAGCGAATGGTGCGACCCCTCCGGGCGCGCGATCGGCACCCCGAGCACCGACCAGACCGGCGATGGCCAGATCGCGGCGTACCTGTGGGTCAAGCCGCCGGGCGAGGCGGACGGCTGCATCGCCACGGCCGGCCAGTTCGTGCCTCAGCGGGCTTATGACCTCGCGATCGCGGCCGGGCCGACGACCGAGCCCACGACGCCCACCACCCCGGTCACCACGACCCCGACGACCCCGACCACCACGACCCCGCAGCCGTCCGATGGCTGCAAGGTCACGCACCGGGTGGTCAGCTCCTGGCCGACCGGGTACACCGGCGAGATCGTCATCGAGAACCGCGGAGCGGCCCTCGACCACTGGACGCTCACCTTCACCGCCCCCGGGGTCACCGTCAGCCAGGGCTGGAACGGGACCTGGACCGACACCGGGGACGTGGTCACGGCCGCGAGCACCTCGTGGAACGGTGGTCTCGCCACCGGCGCGACGGTCACCATCGGGTACAACGCGAACTACGGCGGGGGCACGCCGCCCTTCCTGTCGCCGACACTCAACGGCAGGTCGTGCGCCTGATCTCAGCCAGCGGGGGCCGGCTCGGAGCCGGCCCTCGCGACCGGGCTCAGGCGGTGGTCGTCCGGTGGGCGGCCGCGTAGTGCGCGGTGCCGATCGCCCCGGCGACGGCCAGGACGAACCCGGCGGCGGCCGCGGCGGTGAAGCCGTCCCGGACGCGGTCGTCCAGCACCGCCACGCCGATGAGCGAGGACACCGCCGTGTTGGTGGTGAACATGATGGCGGTGACCGCGGTCGCCCGGCCGCGTTGCAGGGCCATCGCGAACGCGACCGCCGCGACGAGCCCGTTGGCGATCATCGCCCACAGCGCCGGCTCCAGCGCGAGGCGCCAGAGCGGCCCGGACGCGTCGAGCGTCCGCGCCGAGATCCCGACGGCGCTGAACCCCAGCCCGCCGCAGAACCCGAGCACGATCGGCGACCAGCGGCCCTTGTTGCGCTGGGCGGTGAAGGCGATCACCGCGATCACCACCGCCACGCCCACCAGCAGCAGCTTCCACCCGGTCGCCAGCGCGCGGGCGGGGCCGGGATCCGCGGACAGGCCCAGCAGGACGAGACCCGTCGCACCGACCCCCAGCGCGGCCCAGCCGGCGCCGACCAGCCGGACGCCGAGGACCGCGGAGATCGTCGCGGTCACGCCGACGCTGAACGCGAGCACCGACTGGACCAGGAACAGCGGCAGCCGGTGCAGCGCGGCGGCGGCGAAGACGAACCCGAGCAGGTCCACCCCCACCCCGAGGAAGTAGAGCGGCTGCCGGCGCAGCGCGACGAGGTCCTGAGGCGAGCCGCCGAAGGCACCGGCCCGCCGCACCCCGGCGGACTCCAGGATGGAGCCACTACCCGAGGCGACGGCGGCCAGCACGGCGAGGACGTATCCGAGGATCACGGCCTGAGTCTCTCAGCCTGCCTGAGACCGGCGACCGGGCCGGTGCCCGGGGACGACGGGTCGACGGGCGTGGCGCCTCGGGCAACCGTCTTGAATGAGTCATTCAGGACCTCGCAAGACCTGAATGACTCATTCAAGACACCGCCGGCGTGACCACTGCCCCGCGCCCCGGCCGGGAGCGTCAGTGCGGCCGGGAGAGATCCCCGGGGTCGAAGGCCTTCACCGTGTCGGTGACGGTCTTGTCGAGCTCCCTCTTGTACTCGGCCGGGTAGACCCAGCGCAGCCCGGCCGTCGAACCGGCTCCGAGGGACTCGTGCTCGTAGAAGATCTTGCCGTCGCCCTGGTAGCCGGACACCGTGTAGCCGTCGCCCTCGGCGGAGCGGAAGGTCACCCGGCCGCCGTTCCCTTCCACCGAGGCGACCACCTCGGCGAGCTTGTCCGCGGGCCGGCGGCCCCCCGAGTTGGTTCCCCACACCGTCAGCGTCGCGCCGAAGCGGGCGTCGGTGAACCGCATCCCTTCGCCGTTCTCCGGCACCCACGGTGACGCCGCGTAGTCCGGGGGCACCTGTGTGCTGAAGCCGAAGCGGGAGTTCGTGTAGGTGGTCCTGGCGCCCGGCGGCCCCGGCGTCGGCGGCGTCGAAGAAGCGGCCGGCACCGTCCGGCCCAGCACCGTCAGGAACTTCGGCTGCAGCAGGTCGTCGAGTTCGGCGTACGGCAGCACCACCGTCTCGTCGCCGGCCGCCGAGTCGCAGCCGAGGTCGTACCACCGGATCTCGAACTCGGCCCCGGCCTCGGTGAACCCGAACGTCGCGGCCGGCACGTGGTCACCGCCGCCGGGCCGGTCCGCGGCGTCCATGGTGACCTGCTGCTCCGCGTACCCGGTGACCGAGGGCACGGTGCAGAAACCGTCCTTCGTGTGCGGTGTCAGCCGCCGGGTCAGCGTCCGCATGCCGGCGGCGGTCAGGATCTCGGGCCGGAACACGTCCTGCGGACCCACCACCTGCCCGGTGGCTAGGTCGACGGAGAGCGCTTCGGGGAACCGCCACGTGGCGTGCCCCAGCACGTCCGAGTCGAGATCGTGGTCGTACCGCACGGACAGCAGGCTCGGCGTCCGCAGCAGGACCCGCGCGGACGAGCGCAGCCCGGCCGTTCCGCCGCCCTGCCGGATCTGCTCGAGCGTGCTCGGGTCCGCGACCGCGTCCCGGACCGACTTCAGCCGCTTGTCGATCGGCGCCCGCAACGCGTCGTTGGCCCGTTGCCGGACCGCGGCGTCGGACCCGCCGGACACCTGCGGGTACTGGAGCTCGTAGCTGATCGGCAGCGCCGGGTCCCGCCCGGACAGGGTCTGCACGGCCACCGACAGCGCCGCCGGCGGCGGGGGCGGGGGCGGGTCCTCCCCGCTCCGGAGGATCACCAGCCCGCCGGCGACGAGGCCGCCGGCGATCGCGACCGCGGCGGCGATCTTGCCCACCATCGCCGCGGTCACCCCCGTCCCGGTGCCCGCTGCCGTCACGCCGGCCCCGGCGCCGGCCGCCGCGACCGGTGCGGCGGCCGTGCCGGCGGCCGTCAGGAGCGCCAACGGCGTCAGCGCCGTCAGCGCCGCGGCTGAGGTGGCCAGCCGCTTCCAGCCGCGCTTCTCCCAGTTCTTCCCGTAGGCCTTGCGGGCGACGGCTTCCAGCTCGGTCACGAAGGCGTCCGCCGTCGCCGGTCGCCACGCCGGGTCCTTCGCCATGCCGCGCGCGATCAGCGGGCGCAGCGGCTCGGGCATCGCTTCCAGCGGCACCGGCGCGTTCCCGTGCAGGTCGCGCAGCTGCTCGCTCGTGTCCGCCTCGAACGGCCGCTGCCCGGTGACGCACTGGTAGAACACGCACGTCGCCGCGTACACGTCGGTGGCGGGCCGGCCGGGCTGACCGGCCCACTGTTCCGGCGCCATGTAGGACGGCGAACCGGCGGTCAGTCCGTTGTGGCCGTCCAAAGTGGCTAGTCCGAAGTCGACCAGCTTCGACTCGCCCTCCCGCGACACCAGCACGTTCCCCGGCTTGTAGTCCCGGTGGACCACGCCGGCCGCGTGCGCGTCGGCGAGGCCGAGCAGCGAGCCCTTCAGGATCGCCAGCGCCGCCTCGGGCGCCAGGACGTTCTCCGCCACCAGCAGCGCGCGCAGCGACACGCCGGGCACCGCCTCCATGACCAGCGCGGCGCCCCGCGGTGTCTCGACGAAGTCGAAGAGCCGGACCACGTGCGGGCTCCGCACGCCGGACAGCAGCCACGCCTCCCGCCGGAACCCGTCCACGATCCGCGCGTCGGCCACGAAATCGGCGCGCAGGTACTTGATCGCCGCCATCTTCCCCGTGGCCTCGTGCTTGGCCAGCACGACCCGCCCGAACCCGCCGGTGCCGAGCACGTCCACTTCGGCGTACCCGGGCACGCTCCAGGTGTCGTTCATCCCCGCCGCTTTCCCCTCACCCTGTCTCTTCCCGCGGAGGACATCCGACCACGATCGACCGGGCTCCACCACCCGGAAGTGGCACCCGGTCCGGGACAGTGGCCGGTTCCGGCCACTTCGGGGCCGACGTCCCGGGATCACCCCACAGTGGCGGTCGCCGCCGCTTATGCTGCCCCCGTTCCCGACTCGAAGGGTGTTCCGTGTCCGCTCGCGCACTACCGTTCTTGACCACGGGCCTCGTCGCCCTGGTGCTCGCCGGATGTTCGGGCGGGGGTAACGACTCCGCGGCGCCGTCGGGCACCGCCACGCCGCCGGTCACCGTCACGGCGTCCCCGACCCCCACGACGACCCCCACGACGACGCCGCAGCCGACGACCACGCCACCGTCCACCCCGGCGAAGCCGGGCGGCGCGGTCGAGCGGTACGAGGCCTACCTGCACGCGGTGGGCGACGAAGACGTCACGACGGCCTGCGAGATCGCCGCGCCCGCCGCCAAGAAGGCGGAAGACGAAGGCTGGGGGCCGTGCGAGAAGACGCTCCCGATCTCGTTCCAGATGTTCTCCGCCGGACAGCGGAAGGCGCTGCGGACCGCCACCGTGGACCGGGGCCGCGTCACCGAAGGCCCGAATAAGGTCGAGATCCCGGCCAAGGCGGTCCAGGCCGGCGTCAAGTTCAGCAGCGGCGACCTCGGCGACGCCGTCCTCGAGCTCCGCGGCGGCAAGTGGTACATCACCGACTGACGGTCCTCATCGGACGGTCACTGTGGACCACGGCCGCGCCTCGGTCATCAGGCCGATCATGCCCGCGACGAGCCGCATCTCCTCCACCGTCCGGATGTCGGCCTCGACGAGCCGGGGCGAGCACACCAGGATCGCCAGGGCCTGCGCCCGCGACAGGGCCACGTTGAGCCGGTTGCGGGACAGCAGGAAGTCGAGCCCGCGGGGCAGGTCGATCGCCGACGACGACGTCATCGTCGTGATCACCACCGGCGCCTCCTGCCCCTGGAACCGGTCGACCGTGCCGACCCGGACGCCGGGGAACCCGGCTTCTTCCAGTGCCCGGGTCACCGTCCGCGCCTGCAGGTTGTAGGGCGCCACGACGACGATGTCGGCGTCCCCGAGCGGCCGGGTCGTGCCGTGGTCGGTCCACGGGCGGCCGTGCAGGCCGGCCACGATCGCGGTGACGGCGGCGGCTTCCTCCGCCGAGCGGGTCGTGTTGCCGTGGTGGTCGATTTCAGCCAGGTAGAGCCCCGCGGCGACGCCGTCCAGACCGCGGCCGGCGGCCGAGGGGTGGGCGTGCAGCCGGCCGGCGTAGGACAGGTTCGACACCGGTTCGCACACGGCCGGGTGCATGCGCCGCGTCTCGTCGAGGAAGTAGCCCAGCGACGCCGGCACGATGTCGGCCCCGCCGATCACGTGCCCCAGCGCCGACGCCTCCGCGCCCGCCGGGTGCGTGCCCTGCACGACCTGGGGAAGCTGCTGCGGATCGCCCAGCAGCAGGACGTTCCGCGCGCACATCGACACCGCGAGCGCGTCCGCGAGGGCGAACTGCCCCGCCTCGTCGATGATCAGCAGGTCGAAGGGCTCCTCCCGGATCGCGGCGTTGGCGAACGTCCACGCCGTCCCGCCGACCAGGTGCCCGTCGGTGTGCTCTTCGCGCCACTTCACCAGCGCCGGGTTGCTCTTCGGCTGCTCCCACGGCGCGGCCGGGTCCGGGGTCTTCTTCGCCCGCTTGGCGCACGGCAGGTCCGGCGCGCTCTTCTTCGCCGCGCTCAGCACGTTCTCGACGGCCTTGTGACTCGTCGAAGTGACCGCGACGGTCCGCCCGGCGCGCACGAGCCGGGCGATCAGCTTGCCCGCGAGGTACGTCTTGCCCGCCCCCGGCGGTCCCTGCACCGCGAGCGCGGAGCCGTCGAGCTCCTCGACCGCGGCGATCACCGCGGCGACCAGGTCTTCCCCCGGTTCCGGCAGCGCGGCGCCCATGCGCAGCCGCGGCGGGGTCCGGCGGAGCAGGTCGACGCCGGGGTGCCGGGGCAGCTCCGGGAGCGCGTCGACGACCAGGCGGGCGAGGTCGGCGACCGCCTCGTCCTTGGGCGAGGGCCGCACCGGGCTGCCGGGCAGCACCGCGACCGGCCGGTCCGCGGTGGTGGCGTCCGGCGGGCAGCTCTCCTCCAGCGTCAGCTCGACGGCCGACGCGGCGACGACCTTGGCGTCCCGCGCGTCGGCGCCGTAGCGCAGCCGCACTTCGTCGCCCGGGGTGAACGGGTGCGGCCGGTCCGGGTCGCACGTGACGAGCAGCGTCCGTTTCGCGGTGCGGGTCCGCCCAGCGGGCGGCACCCACTCCCCCGCTTCGAGCGACACCGGCACCGCGCACGCGGTGTCGATCTCGAGGTCGCCGAGCGGGGCGGCGAGCCGGCGGAAGTACTCCCACCACGCGGGGTTCGTCTCGCGGCGGTGGTAGCCGACCGACGCCGCGAGCAGCGCGCGGGCCCGTTCGTCGGCGGTGAACTCGCCCGGATCGTCCGGCAGCCCCTCGAGCAGCGGGTCGACCAGCGCGGCCAGCTGGGCGGCGCGTTCGGCGCGGCGCTCGGCGGCGACGTCCTCCTCGGCCGCGCGCAGCAGTGCGTCCTCGGCGGATTCCTCCTCCGGCACCGGCACGTCGATCCCGGCTTCGGCGCGGACCTGGTGGAGGAACTCGAACAGCCGCAGGGCCGAAACGCAGTCGTACTCGGTGTTTTCGCCGATGCCGCGCAGGACCTCACCCGCCCGCTCCGGCTCACCCGAGCGCGCGAACGCCAGGTATTCCTCGTACGCCTCCACATCCGACATCGCGGCCTTCGTGCCGCCGTCCCGGGCGCCGGGCTGGAAGAGCGGCTCGAGGTGCCGGATCGAGTACGACCGCTGCGACACGCGCATCGCCTTGCGCACCACCGCGTGCAGGTCCACGACCGCCCCGCTGCGCAGCAGGTGGTCGACGGTCTCCTCCCGGGTGCCGTGCACCGCCGCGAGCCGCTTGATCGCGGTGACCTCGTAGGGCGCGTAGTGGTAGATGTGCGAGCCGGGGTGTTCGGCGACCCGCGCCGCGGCGAAGTCGACGAACTCCTCGAACGCGCGTTTCTCTTCGGCGCGGCTGTGCGCCCAGAACGGGGTGAACCGCCGGTCGTCCTCCACGGTCACCGCGCCGAAGAGGTACTCGAGCCCTTCGCCCGACAACGCGTGCGGATCGCCCGCCAGGTCGAGGAACACGTCCCCCGGCGCGGGGACCGGCAGCCCGGCCAGCGCGCCGGGATCGACGACCTCGTAGGCGACCTCGCCGGTGGCGTCCTGCCGGACCTGCAGCGCGGCCTGGGCGCGGAGGGTCTCGAACGCGGTGACGGACAGGTCGCGCGGCCGGTCGCCCGGCGTGGCCGCGGCCAGCGCGTCGAGCGAGCCCAGCCCGGCGGCCACCAGCTTGCGGCGCTGGTCGCCGCGCAGGCCGGCCACGAGCGACAGATCGCGGTCGGCTTCGCGGGCCGACGAGCAGTGCTGAGCGAAGCGGCAGCCGGCGCAGGCCGGGCGTTCGTCGGCCCACAGCCGGGCCGGCAGCTCCGGTGCCCGGCCGCGCAGCCGGGTCCGCAGGCGGTCCACCAGGGGCAGGAAGTCCTCGACCCGCAACGTCCGGGTGCTGCCGTCGCCGAGGACCAGGTGCAGGTGGGGCCCGGCCGGCCAGCCGGCCCGCCGCACCGCGTCGGCGCACGCGGTCAGCTCCACCACCGCGGCGGGCTTCGCCTGCCGAGCCGGCTTCGCGCCGTAGACCTCGTAGCGGCCTTCGCCGTCCCGGACCAGGAAGTCGGCGCGTCCCGAGAACTCGCTGTCGCCGACGACGGCCCGGTGGATCACCGGCGCCCCCGCCCGCACCGCCGCCTCGGTCGCCTTCGCGGCCGCCCCCGGGTCCCGGACGTCGATCTCGACCACGTCGCGGCCCTCGCCGCGGAACCGGGCGAGCAGCGCCGCCACCGCCGCGCGGCCCCGCCGCACCTCCGGCTGGTCGGGCCCGGGGCCGGGCCGCGGCGTTCCCGGCAGGCCCGCGGCCAGTGCCTGGTTCAGCACGCTGCGGTGTTCGCATTCGAGCAGGTCGGCGAGATCGGCTGGGGTGTCCATCGGAGCGGAGTCTGACACGGGCGGAGACCCGGGCCGGAGCACCGTCCGCCCGACACGCCGACCGCCGGAGTGCGTCGGCCGGCCGGCCCGCGGCGGCGAGCGCGCAGACCGGCTGGGCGCGTGTCCGTTCCCGCAACGGCCGCGGCGACCCCGGCCCCGGTGTCGGACCCCGGTTGGCCGCCGAACCCCGGTTTGCCGCCAGGCGCCGGTTCGGCGCCGGACCCCGGTTCACCGCCGGGTGCCGGTTGACCGCCGAGCCCCGGGTTCGCCGCCGGGCACCGGTTGACCGCCGGGCCCCGGTTGACCGCCGAGCCCCGGGTTCGCCGCCGGGCGCCGATTCACCGCCGGGCCCCGGGTTCACCGCCCGGCCCCGGTTCACCGCCCGGCCCCGGTTCACCGCCCGGCCCCGGTTCACCGCCCGGCCCCGGTTCGCGCGGAATGCGGGAACCGTTGGTGTGACCGCGCGTCGCCACCACCCGGCCGGGTGGGCACCGCCGGGTGGCGCAATCCGTCGGTTTCCGCCCGGTATCCGGCCGGACGGTGTTAGTTTCCGTCCGGCCGGATGCTGCCCGAGCGAGGTGTGACAGTGACCGTGACAGTGCACGCGGACAAGTTCGCCGCCTACCTGCGCATGTTGAAGGACCGCAGCGGGCAGGGCTACGAACGGCTCGGCCGGCAGGCCGGGGCCAGCGGCTCGAGCCTGCACCGGTACTGCTCGGGCAAGAGCGTGCCCGCCGACTACCGCGTGGTCCACTCGTTCGCCAAGGTCTGCGGCGCGTCCGCGGAGGAGCTGCGCGAGCTGCACCAGCTGTGGGCGCTGGCGGACGCCGCCCGGGTCGAGGACGTGCCTACGGAGCAAGCCGAGACCGCGACCGGCGAGGACGTCGCGCGGTCGTCAGGCCGACGCGGGTACCTGGCGGTGGCCATCGCGATCGTGGTCCTGCTGGCGGGCGGCCTGGTCTGGGTCACCGCCGACGGGTCCGTGCCGGCCGCCGGCCGGTACGCCGACCGGATGCTGTTCTCCGCCGCCTGCCAGCCGCCGGTGAGCATGGGCCAGCACGACGAGTGCGTCACCGAGGTGCAGAACCTGCTGGTCGCGGCCCAGGGGCGGCTCTCGGTCGACGGCTCGTTCGGGCCGGAGACCCTGCGCCGGGTCACCGCGTTCCAGGTGCTGGCCGGCCTGCCGCCGCGCGGCGTGGTCGACGAGGCCACCAAGACCGCGCTCTACGACCACCGGACCAGCCTGGCGGGCTGGTCGGGCGCCATGGTGGAGCAGCGGATCCGGGCCGTGTTCACCGAGGCGCCGGACACCGCGGTCGCGATCGCCCGCTGCGCCTCGTTCCTCGATCCGCTGTGGGTGCTGCCGAACACGAACGGCAGCCGCAACTGGGGGATCTTCCAGATCTCCGACGCCCGCCTGCTGGACCTGGGCGGCACACCGCGGCAGGCGTTCGACCCGGTCTGGAACATCGACGCGGCGCACCGCCTGTGGAGCGCGCACCACGACTTCCACGACTGGCCGTCCTGCTCGGCGGCCCTCGAGAACCCGCAGGCGCACTGAGCGGACAGGGCGAAGCCCGCGCCCTCCGCGAGGGGCGGCCCGGGAGCGGACCAGGAGGGTGCGGGCTTCGCGGCACGGTGCGGGAATCGCTGACGCCGGAAACCCCCGAGGGCGGGGTTTCCGGCGTCAGACCCCCAGTCGCCGGTCAGACTGTCCCGTTCTCCCACCACCACGCGCGGCCGAGGTCGGCGCGGCTGTCCACGTGCTGGTGGTCGGTGTTGTAGGTCTCCAGGCCGGAGAACCCGCTCGTCTCGGCCTTCTGGTAGACGGTCTTGTTGGCCACGCCCGGCACGTCGAGGTCCGCCGCGGTGCCGTACATGTGCATGCTGTCGCTGGCGCCGCCGATCTCCTCGTTGTGCGCGATGCTGCGGAACCCGGAGTTCACCGTGATCGCCTTGTTCCCGAGCTTCTTGCGCAGCGCCTCCAGCTTGTACATGCAGCGGCGGGCGTTCTCCTTGGCGGTGGCCGCGCTGACCTTGCCGCCGTTGAAGGTGCCGCTGACCCGGTCGGTGAACTCGCTGAAGTTGAAGTGCGCGGTGGACCCGTCGCTCTGCTCCAGCGCGTTGAGCGCGGCCTGGGTGGCCGAGCCGACCTGGCCGTCCACACCCAGGCCGTAGGCCGCCTGGAACCTGCGGACCGCCGCCGCGGTGCCGGGACCGAATTCGCCGTCGATCGAGACCCGGCTGTGGCTGGGCGAGTCGGCCGCCCAGCCGGCGACGCGGATCTGGAGTTCGGTGACGTCGGCGCCCGTGCTGCCCTGCGCGAGGGTGCGGGACCACGGGTACGCCTGCGCGGTGCCCGTCAGCAGCAGCGGGCTGACCGCGGCGGCCGCGCCGACCACCACCGCGCCGCGCAGCATCGTGCGGCGGCTCATGGGGAGACTCATTCTCGTCCTTTCCTAGCGGGGATTCAGCGGTTGGCGAGCTGGTCGAGATCGGCCTGGGTGCCGTTGAAGACGTCCCCGGTCGCCGGGGCGGGAATGCCGTCGGCGATGGCCGCGTCGGTGTACTGCCACATCAGCCAGGTCGTCGACCCGGCCGGCAGCGCCGGCTGCGTGACGGACTGGCGGTAGTCGGCGAGCTGCATCGGATAGGCGGAGAGCGCCGTGGTGCCGCCCAGGCAGGCGTCGAGGAACGACTTCTGCGTGTAGATGATCGGGGTCCGGCCGAACGCCGCCTGCACCTTGTTCAGCCACGCCTTGGCGTCGGCGACGGTGACGTAGGGCGGGCAGCCGCCGGAGCCGTCGTCCTTCCACTCCAGGTCGAACACCGGCGGCAGGTCACCGGCGCGCTTGCCGGTGTACCCGGTGGCCTTCACGGCGGCGATGAACCGGTCCGCCTGCGTTCCGCCGGTGTTGGCCGCGGTGCCGGTGTAGAAGTGGTACGGCCCCACGGCCAGGCCGGCGTTGCGCGCGGCGGGCAGGTCGGTGGCCAGGTAGTCGTCGGTGGTGTTCAGGCCGCGGGTCGCCTTGACGGTCGCGAACTCGACGCCGGACGCCTTCACCGCGCCCCAGTTGATCGGCGCGCCACCGGGGTGCTGGTACTTCGCCGTGTCCACGCCGTCGATCGGATGGCCGGCGGGTTTCGGCGGCGTGCAGTAGGTGTTGCGGCTGGACCAGTCGGCGACCTTCGCCCACGTGGTGGGCCCGGCGACGCCGTCGGCACTGGCGTTGACGCAGTGCTGGAACTGGATCACCCGATTGCGGGTGCCGTCCCCGAAGTTGCCGTCGATGGTCAGCGGCGGGTAGTGGCCGGGCTCCATGGCGAGGTTCAGCCGGCACTGGAGTTCCTTGACGTCGGTGCCGGTGGACCCGCTCTGCAGGGTCGGGCGCGCCGTGGAGTGGCCGCAGACGACGCTCTGCGCGGCGTCGGACGTGCCCTGGGTCGCGCACTTCTTCGGGTGTGCGGCCCACGCGTTCAGCGCGGCCCATGTGTTCGGCCCGATCTGGCCGTCCACGCTCAGCGCGGCGCAGCGCTGGAACACGCGGACCCGGGCGTCGGTCGCGGCGCCGAAGGAGCCGTCCGCGCCGAGGGGCGTGTACCGGCTCGCCTTGGTCGCCAGGTTCAGTTCGCACTGGGCCTCGGCGACTTCGGCGCCGGTCGCCCCTTGTTTCAGGGTGGGCTGGGCGCTGGTGTGCCCGCACACCGCGACGGCGGCGGCCGCGACTGGTTCGGCCGCGGTCGCGGCGGTGGCTGCGGTCGCGGCGGGGAACACCAGCAGCACGGCGACGGCCAGAGCGAGTCTTTGCATGGCGAGCAGGCTGGCAGTGCCCGGCCCCCGGGTCGCCGGTCAGCGGCCGACTCGGGACGCCGGGACAGTCCCACCGCACCGGACCAGCGGAAACGCCACCCCGGTGGGACGCGGCTGGGACGCGCTACTGCCTCGCGAGGGCCCAAGGCATGAGCTTCTCCGCGAGCGCCCGGCTGAACGGCCGCACCAAAGCCTGCAACTCCGCACACGCGGACTCACCGAGATGAGCGTAGGGAGTCACGCTGTTCTCGTCGGTCGCCTTCTCGATCTCCGCGCGGCGGGCCGCGCCGGCCGGGGTGAACGTCGGGGCGGTGTCGCCGGTGAGCCAGTCGCGCTCGCGGAGGCCGGTGACGGCCTGGTTCCAGTCCTCCTCGGACCACGCACGGGAGGTGCGCAGGGTCTCGGCGGGGACGGCGCCGGAGGCGGCGTGCGTGACGAGGGCTTCGATGCCGCGCAGGCCCGCCGTCAGCAGGGCGGCGATGTGGGCGTCGCCGCGGTACTCGCGGAGCAGCGTCTGCGCGTGCCACAGCACCAGGTGGGGCTCGGTGGGCCACGACAGGGCGGCGTGGGCGGCGAAGAGCGGGCGGCCCGTGACGTCGCCGGTGACCGTCTCGGCGGCCTCGCGCAGGAGGGTGGCGGCCCGGCGCATCTCGGGTGAGGTGATCGCGTCGCCCAGGATGCCGCGCAAAGCCCGGTCGGCCGCGGCGTACCGCGCGGCGAGCACGGCGGCCGGGTCGGTCGTGGACCAGGCGGTGGTGATCGACGCTTCGACGAGGGCCGGGTTGAAGTTGTAGAACGTCGCGACCACGACCGGCGCCGGGACCGCACCGAGCGCCGCCGACCTCGACGCGAAATAGCCGGCGCGGCCGGTGAGACCGAGTTCCTCGTAGGCGGCCGCCGCTTCCGGGGCGAAGTAGATCATTCCGTGGTAGGGCTCGAGAAATCGCCAGGTCCGGCGCGCCGCTTCGATCACGCGGGCGAACATACCATCCAGTCGGTACGGCGCGGGTCCACGCCGGTACGCACCCGGAGGGCGCGTCAGGGCACCGGACTCGTCCACACCAGGCGGGTGCCGCCCGCCTCCGGGCGTTCGAGGCGCAGTGATCCGCCCGCTTCCGCGGCGCGCTGCTCCAGGTTGCGGAGCCCGCTGCGCGCCACGGCGGCCGGCATGCCGATTCCCGAGTCCGAGACCTCGACGACCAGATCGCCGTCCAGGGAAACGGTGACCGTCAGGTCCGCCGCCCGCGCGTGGCGCAAAACGTTGCTGACCGCTTCGCGGACGACCGCCTCCGCGTGCTCCGCCAGGCCGGCCGGCACCCGGTCGATCGCGCCCGACAGCCGCACCGTCGTGCGGATCGCGGAGTCGGCCGTCGTGTCGGTGATCGCGTTCTGCAGGCGCGTGCGCAGGCGCCGGCCCGCTCCCGGCTGGCCGTGCAGGGCGAAGATCGCGCTGCGGATCTCCTCGATGACGTCCTGGAGCTGGTCGATGTGCTGGGTGAGCCGGGCGGTCACCGCGGGTGCGGCCGACCGGCGACGGGTGCCTTCGATGCCGAGGCCGACCGCGAACAGCCGCTGGATGACGTGGTCGTGCAGGTCGCGGGCGATCCGGTCGCGGTCCACCACCACGTCCAGCTCCCGGCGGGCGGCCTGGCTTTCGGCGTCGCGAAGCGCCAGCGCGGCCTGGTCGGCGAAGGCGGACACGAGCTGGAGCTCCTGCTCGTCGAACCGCGCCGCCCCCGGTGCGCGGATCGCGAGGAGCACCGCCGCCCCCGATCGCGAGCCGGAGCGCAGCCGGACCGCCAGTGCCGGCCCGAGGTCGACGCCCAAGTCGTAGGCCAGGGCCGGCACGCTGCGCGGCACGTGGTCCCGCAGGACCGCGCCCGACGTCGACCCGTCGAGCGGGATCCGGCGCCCGGTCAGCACCTCGGCGTCGGGGCCCGCGCACACCGTGACGGCCAGTGGACCGCCGGGCGACACGGGCAGCGCGATGAGCGCGTCGTCGGCGCCGGTGAGCTCGGCGGCCCGGCTGGCGACCAGGCGCAGCACCGCGTGGACGTCGGCGCCGCCCAGCAGCTCGGCGGAGATCTCCCCGGTCGCTTCCAGCCACCGCTGCCTGCGCCGGCTCTCCTCGTACAGCCGCGCGTTGTCCACGGCGAACCCGGCGGCCGCCGCCAAGGCCACGATCGCGCGCTCGTCGTCGGCGGTGAAGGGCTGCTCGCCGCCGAGGTACAGCCGGCCGACGATCGCGCCCCGCACCACCAGCGGGACACCGAGGAAGGCCGGCATCGGCGGGTGCCCCGGCGGGAGGCGCCGCGCGCCCAGATCGGGCAGGCGCACCGGAGTCCGGCCGGTCACGAGCTCGCCGAGCAGCCCGTGGCCGTCCGGGGGCGAGCCGATCCGGTCCCGGGTGGCGGCGTCGACGCCGGTGACGGCGAACGCGGTCGTCCGGCCGTCCTCGTCGAGCAGGGCCAGCGCGCCGTACCGGGCGTCGACCAGGCCGGCGGCGGCGGTCACGATCCGGTGCAGCGTGGTCTCGAGCTCCAGGCCGGCGGAAAAGGCGAGGACGGCCGCCGGCAGCGCGGCCATGCGGTCCCGGCCCGACGTGGTTTCCTCGGGCATGGCACCACAGTGGCACGGCGGCCGGGCGGGTGGCGGCTTCCGGGGAAACCGGACCGCGTTCGCAACCTGCGACCTTCGCCCCGCCACGGGTGCCGTTCGGCACTTGGCTCCGGCCGCGGCCGCGGCGGACGGTGAGGGGCACCCAGGAATCCAGGAATTCGGAGCCATTCATGAAGACCGGTGTCATGCCCGTCGGGCACCTCAGCGCGAGCCAGGTGCGGTCCGTCCTCCTCGCGGCCACGGCTCCCCCGCCGCTGCGGAACGCGCGGCCGTGGCGGTTCCAGTGCACGCCGGACGCCATCGAGCTGTTCGCGGATCCGCTCACCACCGGCACCGACAGCGAGCAGCGGGAACGCTTGCTCGACTGCGGCGCGGCCCTGCTGAACCTCCGGCTGGCGATCAAGGCGCAGGGCAGCCACGCCGACGTGCGGCTGTTCCCCTCGGCCGGCCGGCCCGACCTGCTCGCCGTCGTGCGGCCGGAAGGGTACGAGACGATCGCACCGCACGACGGGGAGCTCGTGGCGGCCATCGCCGACCGGCAGAGCAACCGGCGTCCCTTCACCGCCGCCGTGATCCCCTCGGTGGTGCAACGGCAGCTCCGGCGGGCGGCGGAAGTGGAACGCGCGTGGCTGGCCACCATCACCGCCGACCAGGTACCGCAGCTGCGGGAGATCATGCGCCACACGGAAGTCCCGCCGGCGACGCCGGGGGCCGGCGGCGGAACGGACCTCGACGTCGAACCCGACCGGCTGGTCGTGGTCATCGGTTCCCTGCACGACACCGCGCTCGGCCGGCTCCAGTCCGGTCAGGCCATGCAGCGGGTCCTGCTGACGGCCACCGCCGCGGGGCTCTCGGCGGCGCTCTCCTCCCAGGCGATGGCCGGGCCGGCGACCCGGCGCGAACTGCGGCAGCTGCTCGGCGGCGGGCTATGGCCCCAGATCATGCTGCGCCTCGGGCACGGCACCGCGGTGCCGTCCTTGGCGCGGACACCGCTCGAGGACATCGTGATCAGCGACGAGCATCCGTTCCCGGCCGGCGGTGCGCGCCGTGGATCCCGGTGACCAGGACCGCCGCCTGGGACCGCCGCTCCAGCCCCAGCTTCGCCAGCAGGCGGGACACGTAGTTCTTGACGGTTTTCTCGGCCAGGAACATCCGCTCGGCGATCTGCCGGTTCGTCAGGCTCTCCCCCAGCAGGTCCAGCAGGACGAGCTCCTGCTCGCTCAGCCCCGCCAGCGGGCCCGGCGCGTCGGTGCCGGCCCGCAGCTCGGTCACGAGCGCGGCGACCGCCCGGCCGTCGAGCAGGGTCTCGCCCGCCCCCACCCGGCGGATGGCGTCGACCAGCTGCAGCCCCTTGACGTCCTTGATCACGTACCCCTCGGCACCGGCCCGTACCGCTTCGACCATCGAATCCTCGTCGGTGAAGGAGGTCAGCATCAGGCACCGCAGGCCGGGCAGCGCCGCGCGCAGGTCGCGGCACAGCGCCACCCCGTTCCCGTCGGGCAGCCGGACGTCCAGCACCGCCACGTCCGGCCGCAGCGCGGGCACCCTGGCCATGGCCTCGGCCACCGAAGAAGCCTGCCCGACGACCCTCAGGTCGGCTTCGTCGTCGATCAGTTCGGCGACGCCGCGCCGCACGAGTTCGTGGTCGTCGACCAGGAAGACCGTGATGACGGGCCGAGCGCGCTGCGGGCTGTCCTCCACCGCCCCAGGCTACGCCCACCCGCGCCGAACGACCCCGGAACAGAGGTCCCGTGACCCTAGGCCGCGGGCGCACGCGAAGAGCACGGTGACGGGATGACACAGATGCAGCACAGGCCCGATCATCACCTCAAGACCGCCGTCACCGATGAGCTCGCCTGGACCCCCAGCGTCAACGCCGAAGAAATCGGCGTGACCGTCGCAAGCGGGATCGCGACGCTGTCCGGTCACGTCGGCACGTACCCCGAGAAGGAAGAGGCGCTGCGCGCCGCGACCCGCGTCCACGGCGTGACCACCGCCGTGGACCGGATCCTCGTGCGGCACGGCCACGGTGCGCCGGAGGACGTGGATCTCGCGCGGGAAGCCATGATCGTGTTCGACCGCCGGACGGTGCTCGTGCCGAAGGACGCGGTGCAGGTCGACGTGCGCGACCGGGTGATCACGCTGCGCGGGTCGGTGGACTGGCACCACCAGCGCGAAGCCGCCCGCCAAGCGGTGGCCGCGCTCCCCGGGATCGGCGGGGTGCGGAACCTGATCACGCTGCGGCCTTCCCCGGGCGTGGCACCGGCCGAGATCAAGACGAAGATCGTCGCGGCGCTGGCCCGGCACGCCCCGGAGCTCGCCCAGCACGTCGAGGTCGGCGTCGACGACGGCCAGGTCACCCTCACCGGCGCCGTCCTCACCGCGGCCGAACGCCGTTCGGCCGAGCGGACCGCGTGGTTCGCGCGCGGGGTGACCGCGGTCGACAACCAGGTGAAGCTCTCCGGCTGAGCCCTCCCCTAGCGCACCGGGTGTCCGTCGGGCCCTCGCCGCGGCAGTTCGACGACCACCTCCCGGGCTTCGTCTTCGGAGGCGACCGCGGTCTCGAAACCCGGTTCACCCGGCGGCCGCGCGTCGACGATGTCCTGCGCGCGCACCAGGACCTGGGGTTTGCCCGTGGTCGCGGTCCGGGGGCGGACCGGCACCCACGTGGTGGCCGTGTGCTCGTCGCGCAGGGCGGGACCCGCGATCGTGCCGATCAGGTCGTCCGCGGACCCGGCCACCCGGCGGCGCCCGCGGTAGCGCACCTGCCAGCCCGGCGGGTAACCGCCTCCGTGCCGCGCCGGCCAGCGCCGGTCCGTGCCGGTGCCCTCGCCCGTACCCATGCTCCCACCCCGCTCACTCGAAGATCATCCCGGACACGCGCAGTCGGTGTCCACTCAGGACAGAGGGAGCCGGCGAGGCTCGAACCCGACGACGTCCCGGTCCGGAATCCAGACCGTGCGACCGCCGCCCAGAGGCGAAAGCGGGATGGTTTCGAGGCCGGTGCGCGGATCCCGCACCGGCGGGCCGGCGACCACGCCGGCCAGGTAGCCGCCGGACGGCGGACCCGGGGCCCGGCCACGCCGGTAGGTGAGGACCCAGCCCACCGGATACGCGTCGTAGAGGTCGTCCACCCCTGATTCCACGGCAAACCCCGATTCCGTCGACGAATTTCCGCCGAGGTCCGGGGCGATGCTCCATGCTACGCCGGACCACGACCCGACCGGCAGCGCCAGCCGGGTGGTCCTGTCCGGCGAATCCCGGGTCAGTCCTCTGTGGACGACCTGGCGCACCTCACCGGGAGGCCGGGCGTTTCGCCGGCAGCGCGAGCCGGAAGATCTTCCGTGCCACCGAGCCGAGCTGGCGGGACAGGGATCCCGTGGTGTAGGGCAGGCCGTGGCGCTCGCAGATTTCCCGCACCTCGACGGCCATCCGCGGGTAGCGGTGACTCGGCAGGTCCGGGAAGAGGTGGTGCTCGATCTGGTGGCTCAGGTTGCCCGAGAGCACGTGGAACACCGGGCTCCCGGTGATGTTCGCCGAGCCGAGCAGCTGGCGCAGGTACCACTGGCCCCGGCTCTCGTCTTCGGCCTCTTCCTCGGTGAACACCTCCGCCCCGTCGGGGAAGTGGCCGCAGAAGATGATCGAGAACGCCCAGAGGTTGCGCACCACGTTGGCGGTGACGTTCGCCGCCAACGTCAACGGCGCCAGCGGCCCCGTGAGCAGCGGGTGGACCACGTAGTCCCGGCCGGCCTGCCGCGCGACCTTGCGCAGCATCGGCTTCAGCAGCGGCCGGACGTCGGCCCAGTGCCGGCGGCCCTGCACGATCCGGTCCACCTCCAGGTCGTGCAGCATGATGCCGTACTCGAAGAACAGCGCCTGCGCGGCGGCGTAGACCGGGTTGCCCAGGTAGTAGGGGTGCCACGGCTGGTCCTCGGTGATCCGCAGGATGCCGTAGCCCACGTCGCGGTCCCGGCCGAGGATGTTGGTGTACGTGTGGTGCATGAAGTTGTGCGAGCGGCGCCACTGCTCGCCCGGGCAGACCATGTCCCACTCGAAGGTCCGCGAGTTCAGCGCGGGGTCCTTCATCCAGTCGTACTGGCCGTGCATGACGTTGTGCCCGATCTCCATGTTGTCGAGGATCTTCGACAACGCCAGCGCCGCCACCCCGCCGGCCCACGCGGGCGGGAACCACCCGGCGAACAGCAGGAGCCGGCCGGAGACTTCACAAAACCGTTGCACCGCGACGACGTTGTGGATGTAGTCGGCGTCCTCCGCGCCCAGATCGGCGGCGATCCGCAGGCGCAGCTCGTCGAGCTCGGTGCCGAGCTGCTCGATCTCGGCGGCGCCGAGCTCCTTGACACTGGTCGTCATCAGCGGATTCTCCTCGGGTGGAGGTGCATTCCGGTCGCCGTGGTCCAGGGCCAGTGCCCCACCCTAGGCCCCCGCCGCCGCGGGGAACAGGGTGCGCCCGGATCGTTTCCCCGGCGCCACAAGCGCGTAACGTGCGGACCGGCTCGATGATCCATTGTGGACTTCAGCGGGCGACCTCGGTCGGCCGGCGGGGCTCGCGGTGCAGCAGCTCGATCGCCTCGGTGGCGGCGACGGCGGGGAATCTCCGGTAGCTGTTGCGGACCGCGTGCAGCCAGGGCAGCGGGCGCAGGCAGAGGAACTCGTCGGCCTCGCGGGCGAGCCGGTCGAGGACGGGCGCCTGGGCCACCGGGACGGCCAGCACGATCCGCCCGGCCTGGCGGGCCCGCAGGACGCGGATCGCCGTGTGCGCGGTCGTGCCCGTGGCCGCGCCGTCGTCGGCGAGCACGACGGTCCGGCCCGCGATCGCCGCCGGCGCGACGTCACGCCGGTAGACCGCCACCTGCCGGGCGAGCCCGGCCCGCGCCAGGCCGGCCAGCCGGGTGAGCTCCTCCGCCGCGATGTCGAACCGGCGGATGGCGCTGTGGTCCCAGACGAGCAAGCCACCTTCGCCGACGCCGCCGAGCAGCACCGGCGGCGATCCGGCGGATTCGATCCGCTGGGTGAGCAGGACGTCCAGCGGCGCGCCGAGGACGTCGGCGATCTCGGCGGCCACCACCAGCCCGCCCTCGGACAAGCCGAGCACGACGGCCCGGCCACCGCGGAGCGGACGCAGGCGGAGCGCCAGCCGTTCACCGGCTTCCCGGCGATCACGGAACCGCATGGGAACTCCCGGGGTCGGAGACCGGTAAACCGTCTCCGGCCCCACGGTACGCGCACCCCGGCCCAAGCTCGCCGGTCAGCGCCCACCAAAGCGCCCCAATGTGGCCTTCGGTGCGCTCAACGCACCGAAGGCCGCCTTGGGTGCGTCTGACGCAACCAAGGCCACCTTGGGGCGCTGGGAAAGCGGGGCATCCGGTGTCCACAATGGACATCCGGACGCCGCTCAGGTCGCCGGCTTCAGCACGATCGTGGGCGCGAGCCGGCGGTCGGCCAGCGCGCGGGCCACGTCGCTGAGCCGGACGTTGTTCCGCCGGGCGTACCCGCGCAACGCCCGGAAGGCCGCTTCCATGGTCAGCTGCCCGCTGACCGCGAGGACCCCCTTGGCCTGCTCGATGATCACCCGGCTGTTCAACGCGGTCTGCAGCTGCTCGGACAGGACCGCGCCCTCGCGGACCGCCCGCTCGTGCAGGATGCCGATGGTCGCGGTGTCGGCCAGGCCCTGCGCGAGCGCGACGTCGTCGGCCGACAGCTCCCCCGAGTTGCGCCCGAAGAGGTTCAGCGCCCCGATCGTCTGCTTGCGCAGGCGCATGGGCACTGCGTGCACCGACGCGAACCCGTCCTTGGCCGCCTCGGCCGCGAACCGCGGCCAGCGCTCCGCCTGCGCGGCGATGTCGGCCACCAGGACCGGGGTGCTGGTGGTGAAGCATTCGACGCACGGGCCCTCGTCGATGTCGAGCTGGAACAACTCGAGCAGGCGCGCCTGCTCGGTGGAGGAAGCCAGCACCTGCAGGCCACCCCGCTCGTCGGCCAGGGTCAGCCCCGCCGCCGCGACGTCGATCAGCTCCACGCACTGCCGCACCAGTGTGTGCAGCAGGTCCGCCACGTCGTAGTCATCGACCAACGTGTCCGCCAGCGCCACGAACGCCCGCGTCACCTGCCGTTCACGATCGGCCATGCCCACCATCTCCTCGTCCATCAGCTGTCTTCACGGTGAATCCCCACCGAACTCCTCGTCCAATCCCAGCCGTCCCGCCACGATGTCTCCGGCGACCTCGAGCAAGGGGCGCCCGTGCCCGAACGCGTACGCCCGCAGCCGGGCCAGCGCGGCGGCAGCGGGCAGATCCAGGTGCGCGATCAGCATCCCGGTGGCCTGGTGCACCTCCCGGTACCGCATGCCCGCGCCCTCCATCCACCGGCCGTCCCCGTCGAGCCAGCGGCCTCCACCGCCCGACAGTCCCGACATGGCGAGCGCCGCGATGTCGGCCACCTGCAGCGCCGTCGACAGCTCGTCGGCGCTCAGCGAACCCGGCGTCGCCCGGTAGGTGTCGAGGGTCGCCACCCGCACCGCCCCGATCTGCACGGGGAACGTGAACAGCGCGGCCACCGGGTGGGTCGCGGCCTCGGCGGCGAACACCGGCCACGCCGGCGGCGGCCCGCCGGCCAGATCCGGCACCAGGACCGGCCCGCCGACGACGTACGCCTCGAAGCACGGCCCTTCACCGAGCGAGAACTGCAGTTCCGCCAGCGCGGAGCTCACCGGGTCGCTCGCGTACACGATTTCGCGGTGTCCGGCCTCGACCATCACCGAGACCGCGGCGCCGTCCACCGGCAGCAGGCGCACGCACGCCCGGCACACCCGGCCCACGAGGTCGACCCCGCTGCCGGCGCCGACCTCGTTCAACGCGGCGAGCACGCTCGCGCGCAGGACTTCGACGTCAGCCACCGCGAGCCCACGACCGGCGAACTCCGCAGTGCCGCATCCGGTCCCCTTCGAGTCGATGTTCGTGGTCGCCCCGACTCGGACACGACCTGATCCGGATCAGCACCGCCGTGGCGGCCGTACCCCGGATCGTACCCGGACGACTACCCGGTGCCCCGGCATCACCGCACCTCCGCGGTGGTGAGGTGCCGGCGCAGCGTGGACAGCGCCCGGTGCTGGCTCACGCGCACCGCGCCCGAGCTGGCGACGCCGAGCTCGCCCGCCGTCTCCTCGGCCGAGAGCCCGACCATGACCCGCAGGACGACGATGGCCCGCTGCGCCGGAACCAGCAGGTCGAGCAGGAGGCGCACCCGCCGGCGCAGCTCGAGGACCTCGACGTGGCGGTCCGGCTCCGGCAGGTCGGAGGGCGCCGGGGCGAACTCCGGGACCGGGACGCTGACGTCGTCTCCGCGGTGGCGGTACGCGTCGACGACCTTGTGCGCGGCGACGGCGTGGACGAAGCCCGGGAACCGGGCGGCGCCGTACCGGTATTCCGGCAGCGCGCCCAGCACGCCGATGAGCACCTCCTGCGCGCAGTCGTCGGCGTCGCCGTCGCGGTAGCGCCGGTCCCCCAGCCGCGCGCGGCAGTACCTCAGCACCTCCGGGCGCAGCTGCCGCAGCAGCGTGTCCGTCGCGGTGCCATCACCCGACACCGCCGACGCGAGAAGTGTGCCGTCGACCCTCGCCATGCCACGCCCTTTCCGCTCGGTCAGCCCCCGTGCGTCAGGTAGGGGGCGGGATCGCTGCCGGCCTTCGCGCCGCTGTCGAGCCAGCGAAGGAATCCGCGGCGGTCCCGTCGTTCGATCTCGTCGAGGAAGTCCTGCCGGCGCTGGACGACGAGCCGGCGGGTCCGCTCGTCGACCGCGAGGTGCAGGAGGAAGTAGCTGCGCCGCCAGGCCACGCACAGGTCCTCGGTCGCCATGTCGGCCACCGGCGGGGGCTGGGACCTGGTGATGGGATGCGGCTCGGCCGCGGCGGGCGCGGGCGCCCGCCGGCGGTAGGAGACGCCCAGGCCGGCGACGACGAGGAGCAGACCGGACAGGAGCACGGCGAGGAGGGCTTCCCAGGGCAGGAGCAGGGCGCCGATCGTGGCGAGGACGCAGCCGGGACCGATGAGCCCGCCCACCACCACGCGTCTCGTCATCGCGTGCGCCTCGCCGTCTGTACGGGTGCCGAGCCGAAGGGCGGGCACCGGGGTCCAGGAGCGCCGAGGTCTGGGGCGTTGCAGGCAGTCTAGACCCGTAGCGACGCGGTCGCCGCGCGTGCTCGTCCCGCGAACCGCCCGGCACGGCGTCCGAAAGCCCTCTAGCGTGGCGGACATGGAGCAGCACCTCGAACCCGACACCCGAACCCTCGAGCGCAGCCTGCGCGGATACGTGCAGGCGGTCGCCGCCGCCACGGGCGTCCCGGAAGAGAGCACCACGGTGGAGATCAGCGACACGGCCACCGCCTACCTCGGGCTCCCCCGGCGCTGGCCAGACCGGCCCGACCACGACGTCATGCTGGTGTGGAGCGAGCGGCGCGGGTGGTCGCTGGCGGTGGAAACCGATCCCGCCGACGAGCCGGTCCTCATCGCGCGCCAGGGCGGCGACGACCTGGTGCCGGCGCCGAGCGCGGTCGCGCGGTTCGTCGCCGACGCCGCCGCCGGGCGGCACCCCGGTCCGGAGCGGACCGGCCCGGCGCACGCCCCGGCCCGGGGTTCCCTGGCCGAACGGCTGCGGCCGTACCTGCACGACGCCCGCGAACCGGGGGTGCGCCCTTCGGCGGGCTGACGACGCCGTCAGCGGAGGTGGGGGTACTCCGCGGCGCGGTGCTGGAAGGACAGGATCGCCGGGTTCCGGATCGTGCCGTTCTGGATCTCGACCGCCCGTCGTACGGTTTCATCACCGTCCCATGTGGACTGTCCGGAGAGGACGGTCCGCAGGTGCGGCAGGAGTGCCTCGCTGATCTCCCAGCTCGCCGAGTTCCAGAGGTAGGACGGGCTGTGGTCGACGGCGTAGTACGTGAGGCCGTCGCCGACCGGAAACGTCGGCCGCTCGAACGTCGTGGGCTTCGCCCAGCTGAAGCCCATGCCTTCGTCGCAGGAGACGTCGATGACCAGGCTGCCCGGCGCGAACGCGGCGAGGTCCTCTTCGACGAGGAACGTCAGCGGCGCCGCGGTGTCCTGCAGCACGCAGTTGACGACGATGTCGTGCTCGGCGAGGAACCCCGCCAGCGGGACCCGGCCGTGATCGGTGTGCGCGTGACTGCGCCGCGGGTCGCCCGGGTGGTTCACGTCGTGGTCGAAGTGCACCATGTTCGCCGAGTGGATCGGCGAGCCGACCGCGCTCAGGCCGCGGGCGGTGAGGACGTCGACGTCGTGGATCCCGTGGGCGTTCAGCGCGGTCACCGAACCGCGCGCGGTCGCGCCGAACCCGATCACCACCGCCCGCAGCCGGCGGCCGTAGTCCCCGGTCGACCCGGCCAGCTGCAGGGCGTGCAGTACCGAGCAGTAGCCGGCCAGCTCGTTGTTCTTGTGGAAGACGTGCAGGCCGAACGAACCGTCGCCGCGCCAGTGGTTCATGGCCTCGAAGGCGATCACGGTCAGCCGCCGGTCGATGGCCAGCTGCGTCAGCTCGGCGTCCTGCACGCAGTGCGGCCAGCCCCAGAGCACCTGGCCGGGACGCAGTTCGGCGACGTCCTCCCGCAGGGGCTTGGCCAGCAGGACGACGTCGCATTCGGCGATGAGCTGCTCGCGCGAACGCAGCCCGCCGACGCTGCGGGCCAGCCGATCGTCGGACACGCCGAAGGGTTCGCCGTAGCCGTGTTCGAGGAAGATGGACTTCCGGAGGTCGGCGTCGATCCGGCCGAGGTGGTCCGGGTGGATCGGCAGCCGTCGTTCGTTCTCTTTGCGTGAACGAGCGATGACGCCGAGACTGAGCTGGTGCACCAGAGGCCCCTTTGCTAGGTACCAGTCTTAACACACCGCCCGCGGCCGTCGGCTACACTGGGTGGTGACCGGGAGCATTTCGTGCGCAAGTGATCGAACCTGCGCCGTCCTCGGTCCTGGTCCGGCCGATGTCCTCGGCTGGAGACGGGAGCACCGACATGCCGTCGGGCCCGAACACCCTTTCACCGGACACCGAACCTCGGTTGCGGATGAAATCGGCCACGCCCGCCCCCGGACCCGTCGACGGCGGGTGGTGGCCCCGGACGCGTGACCTCGCCGACGAGCTGCCCACACTGCTCGAGGCGATGACCGCCCGGCTGGGACGGATCGACCGGGTCACCTACCACCTCGCGGACTGGCCGGTCCCCGACCGCCGGCTGCCCTACGACGACGGCGTCGTCCGGCTCGAAGGGTTCCGGTCCCAGCCGTCGGGCAGCCTGACGGTGATCGGCTGGAACCGGCATCGGCTGACCCTGCGGGTCGTGCCCCCGGAAACCGCCCCCGGTGACGCGCGCAAGGCGCTCACCGACGTCGCGGACTAGGCCACTCCGGCCCCCGCACCCACCACGCCGCCGACCGGCCGCGTGCACGAGAGGAGCTCTTCATCAGTACTTCCGCACTAGACAGCCCGCTGTTCAGCCACCCCGTCGCCGAGGAAATCCGGCCCGGAGCGCTCACGGCACCCCAGGACGACCGGTACGGCAGCCTGTTCCTGCAGCCGACGTACGCCCCGCCGGCCCGCCCCACCCCCGACGCCGGCCACGGTCCCCGGCGCGGCGGCCCCGGCACGGCGAGCAGCCGGGCCCACGACCCCTCCGGGCGCCGCGCCCACCGGTGACCGCCGGCCTGGCCGAGGGCTACTTCGCCGTCCGGCCAGGCGGCCCTGCCTTCTTGCCGTGGCGTGACGAGCCACGCCACAGCCGTCCGGCCTCAGATCTGGTTCTCGCCACCGTCGACGTACAAGTTGCTGCCGAGCATGAAGCTGCTGTCCGGCGAGGCGAGGAACGCGACCGCGGCGGCCGCCTCGTCCGGGTGACCCATCCGGCCGATCGCGATGTCGCCGGCCAGTTTCGCCTTGAAGTCGTCCGCGTTCTCTTCGCCGACGAGCTCGGTGATCCCGTTGGTGTCGATCGGTCCCGGTGAGACCGCGTTGACGCGGATGCCGCGACCCGTGAGTTCGTGGGCCCAGGTCCGCGCGAACGACCGGACGGCGGCCTTGGACGCCGCGTACACACCGAAGGCCGGGGCGCCGTTGTCGGCGGCCGTGGAGGCGTTCAGGATCACCGAAGCGCCGTCGTTGAGCAGGGGCAGCGCCTTCTGCACGGTGAGCAGCGTGCCCTTGACGTTGACGTCGAAGATGCGGTCGTACTCCTCGGTGGTGACCTGCTCGAGCGTCGCGAACGCGGCGGTGGCCGCGTTCG
>NZ_JBFBBQ010000075.1:0-41679 GCF_040682775.1 Amycolatopsis sp. NPDC051106
CAGCGACTCGTCGACCTGCTGGATGCCGACCATCGTGTTCCGCAGCACCGGTTCAACGCACCCAAGGCCACATTGGGGCGCTCGGGTCAGGCGGCAGCGACGCCCTGGGGGCCGCGGGCGGTGTGCGTCACGTGGCCGCCGCGCTCGGCGACCCACGCCAGCGCCGCGTCGGCCCGCTCGCCGCGGACGCCGAGGCGGAACCGGCCGACCGGGGTGTCGCCGATCCGGGTCAGGCCGCCGCCGATGGTGGCGAACTCGACGTCGAAGCGGCCCGCGGCCTCGGGCAGCAGCGCACCGACCGAAGCGAAGCCGATCAGCACGACGTCGACCGAGCGGTCGTAGCGCGCCGACTGCGCGCGGGTGGTCTCGATGGCCGGCAACAGCGCCTGCGCGGTGCGGCTGGCCGGGTTCGATACCAGGTCGAGGACGGTGCCGCGCTCGATGACCGTGCCGTCTTCGAGCACCGCGACGTCGTCGCAGACCCGGCGGACCACGCCGGCGTCCGGGGTGGTGATCACGACGGTGGTGCCGAGCTCGGCGCGGGCGCGGTCGAGCACGGTGAGCACCGCGCCGGCCTCCTCCGGGTCGATGCCGGCGGTCGGGTCGTCGGCGAGCAGCACCGCGGGCGCCGCCGCCAGCGCCTTCGCGACCGCGACGCGGCGAAGCTGACCCTCCGTCAGCTCGCCGGGACGCTGCGTGGCGCGCTGCGTCAGGCCGACGAGGTCGAGCAGCGAGCCGACCCGGCTGCGGCGCTGCGGGCCGTCGACACCGAGCTGCTCGAGCGGGGAGGCGATGTTGCCGGCGATCGTGCGCTCGGCGATCAGCTCCGGCTTCGTCGAGACGACACCCAGCTGGCGGCGGATCTCGCGCAGGCGGCGGCCGTCGAGGGTGCCGGTGTTGAGGCCGTCGAGGCGGACGACGCCGCGGTCGGGCCGCTCCTGCAGCGCGATGCACCGGGCGAGGACGGACTTGCCGGACCCGGCCGGGCCGACCACGCCGAAGAGCGAGCCGGCCTGGACGTCGACGCTCACGTCGCGCAGGGCGACGACCGAATTTCCGTTGGTGGCAAAGGTTTTGGACAGGTTTTCGACGGTGATCACGAAGGCTCCAGAAAACGGGGCGCGCAGAGATGCGCGTCCGGCCGCAAGCGAGTGTCCGTCCTCTATGGACGGTGCATGAAGAAGAGGTGTGACGGGTCGGGCAAGCTCAGTGGGAGCGCCGACATGCGGTCACGGAGCGGCGGCCTTCGTCGACGACGCGACGCTTGGTCAGGAGCAGGGGGCGAGCAACCCTCTTCATCGGAAACGGCCTCCATCGGTCCTGGCGGTAGCACCTGCCCCGTGGGGGGTGGTTGCTGCGACTTCGGCGAGCCAGGTCTCTCAGTCGCTCGGGATGGACGTACTGAGTAAAACCGATCCCGCGGAGCTAAAGCAAGCCCGTTGGCCCAGATCACACGAGTGGAGGTGTCCGAATCGCGGGATCGCACGGCAAGAGGCGTATTTTCGCCGGACGCCGTTGACTTCTGTGACTTCCGGGGCTTCGCCCCGGGCCGGGGGCTCCGCCACCCGGAACCCCCGAAAGCCTCCGATGTGGACGTGCTAACGGACAGCAGCCAACCGGGCGAAGTCGTGCACGTCCAGCTGCTCGCCCCGGGTCTTCGGATCGATCCCGGCGGCCGTGAGCAGTTCCCCGGCCCGCTCGGCCGAGCCCGCCCAGCCCGCGAGCGCGGCGCGGAGCGTCTTCCTGCGTTGTGAGAAGGCGGCGTCGACGAGCCCGAAGAGCCGATCGCGGTCGTCCGACGCCGGAGTGTCACCGCGTTCGAAGGCGACGAGCGCGGAGTCGACGTTCGGCACCGGCCAGAACACCGAGCGCGGCACGGCGGCGACCTTGCGCGCCGGGCCGTACCAGGCGAGCTTGACGCTCGGCACGCCGTAGATCCGGCTGCCGGGGCCGGCCGCCATCCGCTCGGCGACCTCCGTCTGGACCATGACGAGGCCGGACCTCAGGGACGGCACCTCGGCGAGCAGGTGCAGCACGACCGGAACGGCGACGTTGTAGGGCAGGTTGGCGACGAGCGCGGTCGGCTCGGGCAGATCCTCTTTGGTGACCCGCAGCGCGTCGGCCGCGACGACCTGGAGCCGGCCGGCGACCTCGGGCCCCCGGTCGGCGACGGTCTTGGGCAGCCGTTCGGCGAGCTTGGGATCGATCTCGACGGCGACGACGCGCGCGCCGGTGGCGAGCAGCCCGAGGGTCAGCGACCCGAGCCCGGGCCCGACCTCGAGGACGACGTCGTCCGGGCCCACGTTCGCCAGCTCGACGATCCGGCGGACGGTGTTGGGATCGTGCACGAAGTTCTGCCCGAGCTTCTTGGTCGGCCGCACGTCCAGCTCGGCCGCCAGCCCCCGGATCTCGGCCGGTCCCAGCAGTTCAACCACCGGACGAGCCTACCCAGGGGGTCGGTTCGCGTACCCGGACGGTCGGTTCGCGTACCCGGAGGGTCGGTTCGCGCACGCGAAACGGCCCCCGTCCACGAGGGACAGGGGCCGTTTCGAAAGGAACGTCAGGCCTTCTTGCCGCAGACCGGCCAGGCGCTGTAGCCGCCGCGGGCGTCGCGGACCTTCTCCGCGACCGCGATCTGCTGCTCGCGCGAAGCCTGGCTCGGGAGGTTCGCGTACTGGTCGCCGCCGTAGGCGTCCCACGTGCGCTTGTCGAACTGGAGGCCGCCGTAGTAGCCGTTGCCCGTGTTGATGGCCCAGTTGCCACCCGACTCGCACTGCGCGATGCGGTCCCACGAGGAACCGTCGCCGATGGCCGGCGTCGGGGCCTGCTTGGTGCCGACGTGGACGATCTTCGGCTTCGGCTGGGTGATGACCTTCTCGGAGATGCTCTCCCGGCCGACCTCTTTGCCGTTCTTCTGCGTGACCTTGTAGGTCACTTCCTTTTCGCCGGGGGTGCCCGGGTCCTCGACCGAGGTCTTGCCCTTGGCGAGGTCCGGGTCGTCGACGCGCTGCTCGGGCGGGTCGATGCTCTCCTTCTGGACGACCGTCGAGACGCCGGTGCGGCTGATGTGCACCTCGGCGCCGTCGGTCAGCTTGACGTCCAGCCCGCCCTCGGCCTGGTCCTCCGGGCCCAGGGTGAGCTTGTACTCGCCCAGGAACTCCTTCGTCGTGACCGCGGTCGTCTTCACCTGCTTCGGCGCGTTGGCGCCGTCGTACAGGGTGATGTTCTTGAGGGTCTTGATCTGGACGGTGGCGCCCTCCAGAGGCAGCTCGCCGTCCTTCGGCATCGACATCCAGGTGCCGGGCTTGTCCATGCCCGCCATGCCGAGCTGGCCGAGCGCGTCGCCGAGGTGGGTCGCGCGGACCCAGGAGGTGTGCTCCGTGCCGTCGACGATCAGCTTCAGCTGCCGGCCGCGCTCGAGCTTGATGACCCCGCCGTCGCCGACCTCCGCCTGGGGGGACGGGGAGAGCGAGTCGTGCGCGCCGACGGACAGGCCCGCGTCCTCCAGCACCTCGCCGACGGTGTCGCCGAAGGAGTGGATCGTCTGCTGCTGGCCGTCAACGTCGACGGTGATGCTCTTGTTCATCGCCAGCGCGGCCGCGCCGCCGCCGGCGACGCTGATCATGACGCTGAGGACGGCACCCTTGAGGAAGCGGCGCTTCCAGACCTTGCTGGTCTGGCGGATGCTCTCGTCCATCGCGGCCCGCTTGGCCTGCGGGGACGCGGTCCGGTCCGCCTCGATCTCGTCCGGGATGACGATCGGCGGCAGGAAGGTCGTCTCCGCGTTGATGAGGCGGATCAGTTCGTCGACGTCGACGTCGATCTCGGCCATCATCGCGTCGGCGTCGGGGCCGAGCGCGGCGAGGATGTCCTGCTGCGTGATGTTCGGGTCGTCGGAGAAGTCGAGCTGGCCGTAGGCGGTGTCCTCGTAATGACGCTCGAGGACGGCCGCGGAGCGCGCTCCAGCCTGTCTGCTACCTGTCACCGCTGTCGTTCCCTTTCCCAAGACGCCGTTCGGGGCAGCGTCTTTACGTCTGGGCCCGCAGTCGGCGCCATCGTCACGGTCCCGGTCGTACCTACCCGGTTCCGCTTCCCCGACGTGCACTGACGTGACTGAGGGCGTAACAGTCGGCAACTGCAGTCTGCAGTACCGACCGGCACGATCACGGGACAGTAACGGGTCCCGCCGGGTTGCGCAAACACCCCCCGGAGTGTCGTGATCCCCGTCACTCCATCAGGTGGACGATCAAGCAACCCCGATGTCGCAATGCGTTCAACCCGTTGTGACACTGGGGAGTCGGTACACGCGCTCGGCAGTGGTCCGGACCGATTCGGCGACCTCGTGGACAGCTTCGCCCCTGAGCGCCGCCAGGTGACGGACGGTGTAGGCGGCGCCGAACGGCTCGTTCGGCCGCCCACGGAACGGGTGGGGGGTCAGAAACGGCGCGTCGGTCTCGACGAGGTACTGGTCCGGCGGGCAGAGCCGAGCCGCCTCGTGGAGCCCCTTCGCGTTCTTGAAAGTGACCGTGCCCGCGAAGGAAAGGACGTATCCCGCGTCGACGCACTTGCGGGCCATTTCCGCGTCTCCGGAAAAACAATGGAAGATTACGGCATTCGGCGCATTCTCTTCGGCCAGGATGCGCAGCACGTCGTCGTGGGCCTCGCGGTCGTGGATCATCAGCGGCTTGTCCAGCCGCTTGGCGAGGTCGATGTGCCAGCGGAACGCCTCCTGCTGGGCGTCGTGCGGCGAGTAGTCCCAGTAGTAGTCGAGGCCGGTCTCCCCGACCGCGACGACGCGCTCCTGGGCCGCCAGGCGCTCCACTTCGGACTTCTCGGCCTCGCCGAAGGCCTTGGTGCGCGTCGGGTGGATGGCCACCGCGGCCCAGACCCGGCTGTCCCAGGTGGCCGCCTCCGCGGCCCAGCGCGCCGAGGCGAGGTCGTCCGCGACCGTGACGACGCGGGCGACGCCGGCGCGCTCGGCGCGGTCGACCATGGCCGTGACCTCGGCCGCGGTGACCGCGCCGCACGCGTCGAGATGGGTGTGCGCGTCCACCACCGACACCGGGAGCCGGTCCGGGACCGGCGGCAGCTCGCGCTTCTCGTCACCCATGCATTACCTCTTAATCCTTGGTGATCGGCGCCCACTCCGGGCCGGTCTCGCCGAGCGCCGGGTCGAGCTTCGTGAACAGCGGGCTCGGCTTGGCGAGCGGCTTGCCGACCTCGATCGGCTTCGACTCCCACTTCGCCTGCTCGCCCGCGTAGTCGCCGGTGAGGATCGGGTTGACCCGGCCGGCGATGTCGAGGTCGTCGACCTCCTTGAGCTCCGGCTGGGCGGCCCAGACGCCGGTGCCGCCGAGGGCCTCGTGGACCTTCTGGGCGGAGTGCGGGAGGAACGGCGTCAGCAGCGTGTTGGCGTCGCTCACCACCTGCAGCGCGGTGTGCAGCACGGTGTCGCGCCGCGTGGGGTCGTCCTTGAGCTTCCACGGCTCCTGGTCGGAGATGTACTTGTTCGCCGCGGTGACGACCTTCATCGCCTCGCTCGCCGCCAGCTTGAACCGGGACCGGGCCAGGTGCGCGCCCGCGGTGTCGAAAGCCTTGCGCGAGAGCGCCTTCAGGTCCTCGTCGGCCGCCGTCGGGGCCTCCGGGCGCGGGATGGCGCCGACGTTCTTGTGCGCCATCGAGATGGACCGGTTGACCAGGTTGCCCCACTCGTTGGCCAGCTCGAAGTTGGTCCGGCGGACGAACTCGTCCCAGGTGAAGTCGGTGTCCTGGGTCTCCGGGCCGGCGACCGAGATGAAGTACCGCAGCGTGTCCGGGCCGAAGTCACGCAGGAAGTCCTCGACGTAGATCACGCGCCCGCGCGAGGTCGAGAACTTCGAGCCGCTCATGGTGAGGAACTCGCTGGAGACGATCTCGTCCGGCAGGTGCAGGCGGCCGTACTTGCCGGGCTCGCCGCCCTTGTCGCCCTCGCCGTTGTGGCCGAACAGCAGCGCCGGCCAGATCTGGGCGTGGAAGGTGATGTTGTCCTTGCCCATGAAGTAGTACGACCGGGCGTCGGGGTTGTTCCACCACTCCTGCCACGCGTCCGGGTTGCCGGACCGGCGCGCCCACTCGACGCTCGCCGAGAAGTACCCGATCACCGCGTCGAACCAGACGTAGAACCGCTTCAGCGGCTGGTCGCGCCAGCCGTCGAGGGGGATCTTGACGCCCCAGTCGAGGTCGCGGGTGATCGGCCGCGGCCGCATGTCGTCGATCAGGTTCTTGGTGAAGTTGAGGACGTTCGGGCGCCAGTCGGTCTTGGTGCCCAGCCAGTCGCCGAGGGTCTTGGTGAACGCCGGCAGGTCGAGGAAGTAGTGCTCGGTCTCGACGAACTTCGGCGTCTCGCCGTTGATCCGCGACTTCGGGTTGATCAGCTCCGCGGCGTCGAGCTGGTTGCCGCAGTTGTCGCACTGGTCGCCGCGCGCGCCGTCGTACCCGCAGATCGGGCACGTGCCCTCGACGTAGCGGTCGGGCAGCGTGCGGCCGGTGGACGGGCTGATCGCGCCACGGGTCGTCTTCGGCACGACGTAGCCGTTGCGGTGCAGCGCCAGGAAGATCTGCTGCGTCACCTCGGCGTGGTTGCCGGTCGTGGTCCGGGTGAACAGGTCGTAGGAGAGGCCGAGGCCCTGCAGGTCGGTGCCGATCTGGCGGGTGTACTTGTCCGCCGTCAGCTGCGGGGTGGAGTCTTCCTTGTCGGCCTGGACCGTGATCGGGGTGCCGTGCTCGTCGGTGCCGGAGACCATGAGCACCCGGTTGCCGGCCATTCGCTGGTAGCGGGAGAAGACGTCGGACGGGACGCCGAATCCGGACACGTGGCCGATGTGGCGGGGGCCGTTGGCGTAGGGCCAGGCCACCGCGGTCAACACAGGGGTGCTCATACCTTATTAGCCTACGGAGGGCGTCACACGCTTTGTCGAGAGGGAGGCCCGCTTGTCGGCGACACGGCTGCTCGTGCTCGGGGTCGTGCGGATGTACGGCCGCGCGCACGGCTACCAGGTGCGGCGGGAGCTGCTGACCTGGTCGGCGGACAAGTGGGCCAACGTCCAGCCCGGGTCGATCTACCACGCGCTGAAGAAGATGACCGCCGAAGACCTGCTGGAGCAGGTCGACGTCGAGCCGGGCGAGGGCGGTCCGGACCGCGTCGCCTACCGCGTCACCGAGGACGGCGACCGGGAGTTCCACCTGCTGCTGGGCACGGCGTTGTCCGATCCCGAGGTCGGGCACCCGGAGCTGTCCGCCGCGATCTCGCTGATGACCGCGCTGCCCCGCAAGCGGGTGATCGGCATGCTCAACCAGCGGCTCGTCCACCTCGAAGCCGAGGTGCGGCGAGCGGCGCTGCTCATCGACGAGGGCTCGGAGTGGGGACAGCCCGCGCACATCACCGAGCTGTTCGGGCTGTGGGCCCAGATCTCGGCGGCGAGCCTGGACTGGCTCCGGAACCTGATCGCCCGGCTCGAAGCCGGCGAATACGTGATGGCCGACGACCCCGGGCGCGCGTTCGGGGAGCCGCCGGCCCCATCCAGTGAGTAATCAAGTTTGACTAGCGCACCCTTCTGGGGCACAGTGCGGGCTTACTAGTCAAGCTTGACTACTGCGAGAGGGGATCTCATGATCACGGCACGCGGTCTCGAGCGGCGCTTCCGCCGCAAGGGCCGCACTGGGGGCGAAGTACACGCGGTGAAAGGCGTCGACCTCGACGTCGAAGCGGGCGAGCTGGTCGGGTTCCTCGGGCCGAACGGCGCCGGGAAGACGACCACGCTGCGCATGCTGACCACGCTGCTGAAGCCGTCCGCGGGCACCGCGACCGTCGGCGGCCGCGACCTGCTGACCGACCCGCTGGGGGTGCGCGAGCGCATCGGTTACGTGGCCCAGGGCGGCGGCAGCGCGCCGGAGAGCAAGGTCGCCGACGAGCTCGAACTGCAGGGGCGGCTTTACCGGATGAGCAAGGCCGACGCGATCGCACGCGGCGCCGAACTCGCCGAGCAGCTCGACCTGACCGGGCTGGACCAGCGGCCGACCAAGACCCTCTCGGGCGGCCAGCGGCGGCGGCTCGACATCGCGCTCGGGCTGATCCACTCGCCGGACCTGGTGTTCCTCGACGAGCCGTCGACCGGCCTCGACCCGCAGAGCCGCGCCAACCTGTGGGACCACATCCGCCGGCTGCGCGCCGAGCGGGGCGTCACGGTCTTCCTCACGACCCACTACCTCGACGAGGCGGACGCGCTGTCGGATCGGCTGATCGTCATCGACGACGGCCGGATCGTCGCCGAGGGCACGCCCGACACGCTGAAGGCGCAGGTCAACGGCGACCGCGTCGAGGTCGGCGTCGACCCGGAACAGGGCGCCGACGCCGCCGAGATCGCCGGGCGGCTGGCGGGCGCGCAGGAGCTGTCCGTCTCCGACGGGGAGGTCCGGTTCCGGGTGCCGCGCGGCGACGTCGCGCTGCCGGAACTGCTGCGCGCGCTCGACGCGAAGTCGATCCCGATGCTGTCGGTCCAAGTCCACCGGCCGACGCTCGACGACGTCTTCCTGACCCTGACCGGGCGCTCGCTGCGCGAAGCCGAGGAGAGCACCCGTGCTGCGTGACACCTGGCTGATCTTCCGCCGCGACATGAAGGCCGCGCTGCGCAACCCGACCTGGATCATGATCGGGATCATGCAGCCGCTGCTGTACTTGTTCCTGTTCGGGCCCCTGATGGTCCGGGCGATGCAGGCTCAGGGCCTGTCCGAAGTGGACGGCTGGATGCTGCTCACCCCGGCGCTGATCGCCCAGCTGGCGCTGTTCGGCAGTTCGTTCGTCGGGTTCGGGCTGCTCGCCGACTACCGCTCCGGCGTGGTCGAGCGGTTCCGGGTGACGCCGGTCAGCCGCGCGGCGCTGCTGCTGGGCAAGGTGCTGGCCAGCGCGCTGCAGGCCGTCGTCCAGGCCCTGCTGATCATCGCGCTGGCGTACCTGGCGTTCGACCTCGACGCGCCCGTCGGTGGCGTGCTGCTGAGCCTGGTGATCGTGTTCCTGCTGGCGGTGTCGCTGGCGTCCTGCTCCTACGCGCTCGCGCTGACGTTGAAGAGCGAGGAGACGTTCCCCGCGCTGCTCAACGCCGTGCTCATCCCGCTGCTGCTGCTTTCCGGGATCCTGCTGCCGATCACGGCCGGAGCCGCGCCGAAGTGGCTGTACACGGTTTCCCAGCTCAACCCGTTCCGGCACGTGGTGGACGTCGAGCGGAACTCGTTCCGCGGCGACTTCACGATGGACGCCTTGTTCACCGGCAGCGTCGTGGTGCTGGTGATGGCGGCGGTCTCGGTGTGGTGGGGCACGCGAACGTTCCAGGAGGAAAGCGCTTGATCGAAGAAAACGCCTGATCAACCGCGCGTGGGTCACTGCGGGTCCGCTCTCCGCGACGTATGGTGTGCTCTTCATCGACGCGCCGGGGGCGGACTGTGACGGAGCCGGAAGCCGAACTCGGCATCTCGCTGTCCCACCGCGAGCGCGTGTCCGACTGGCAGGCCGTGCGCGCCGCGCAGACCCGGTTCGTCTCGGTGACGATCAGCGAGAACGTCAACTGGAGCAGCTCCGCCGCGGAGCGCAACCTGGCCGGCGCGCAGGAGGCCGGGCTGCACGTCGGCGGCCGGCACTACGCGCGTCCGGGCGCCGTGCACGACCAGGCCGACCACTTCGTGCGGACGGCCAGCCGGCTCGGCGCCTTCGCGCCCGGGTCGCTGGCGCCGGCGCTGGAGGTCGCGGCACCGAGTGTCGACGACCGGTTCATCAAGGCGTGGATCAAGCACGTCCGGCACGCGGCGCGCATCGAGCGCGTGCTGGTCTACGCCGACTACGACTGCTGGCAGCACCGGCTGCACCCGGACCGCTGGGCCGACTCCGAAGTGGTGCTGTGGCTGATCCGGCACAACGGCATCCCGGGCCGGGCCGGCTGGTTCCACGCTCGGCTCGGCGTGCACCAGCACGCGTGCGCGGCGGACGTGCCGGGCATCGACGGGCCGGTGGAGCAGAACGCCGTCGTGTACCCGTTCACATTGGGTGACCTTCTGCTCTGACGTGTGGTGATATGTCGCCATGCGCGTGACGAGCAGGACACTTCGGACGAAGGTCACGCCGTCGCGCGCTTTTTCGGTGCTCGCTCACCACAACGCCGCCCGTGGGCTGCCGCCGCCCGCGATGCTGTCGGGTGAGTGGTTCGGCGCCCACGCGGTGATCGCCCCCTCGCTCGCCGTCGCTCCCGGCACGCTGCCGCCGGTTTCGCCGGTATCCGCACCGCCGGGCGTGATCGGCGGCGGCTGGTTCGGCTACCTGTCGTACGACGCCGCGGATCCGTCCGGACGCCGCGGTGCCCTGCCGGCGTCCGCGTGGGGCTGGGCGGACCACGTGCTGCGGTGGTCTTCCGCGGACACGTGCCACCTGGAATCCCTGGACGGCGCCGGCCCCTCGGCGTCCACAATGGAGTCGATGCTGGCCGCTGGTGTTCCGGACCTTTCCTGGACGGCCGGGCCACTCCGGCGTCCGCTGCCCTCGGAGCACCGGGACGCGGTGAAGGCGTGCGTCCACGCCATCGAAGCCGGGGAACTGTTCCAAGCGAACATCTGCAGCCGGTTCACGGGTGCGTTCTCCGGCTCGCCCGCCGCGCTGTTCGCGGCCGGCGTGTCTTCGCTGAATCCCCGCCGGGCGGCGTTCGTCTCGGGTCCGCGGGGGTCGGTGGTCTCGTTCTCGCCGGAGCTGTTCCTCGCGCGGCACGGCCGGTCGGTGCGCTCGACGCCGATCAAGGGAACGCTCCCCCGGCGTGGACCTCGTGACGACGGGAACGCGGCGCTGCTGCGCCGGTCCGCCAAGGACGTCGCGGAGAACGTGATGATCACGGACCTGGTGCGCAACGACCTGGGCCGGGTGTGCGAGGTGGGGTCGGTGACGGTGCCCTCGCTGCTGCGGGTCCGCCCGGCGCCGGGGGTCTGGCACCTGGACTCGACGGTGACGGGGGTGCTGCGCCCGTCGGTGTCCGACGCCGAGCTGCTCGACGCGACGTTCCCGCCCGGCTCGGTGACCGGCGCGCCGAAGATCCGCGCGCTGGACCTGATCGCGGAGCTGGAACCCTGCGGGCGCGGGGTCTACACGGGTGCGATCGGGCTGGTGTCGCCGGCGGCGGGGCTGGAGCTGAACGTCGCGATCCGGACGTTCGAGATCTCCGCCGGCCGGATCGAACTCGGTGTCGGCGGCGGGATCACGGCGGATTCGGACCCGGAGGCGGAGTGGCAGGAGTGCCTGCACAAGGCGGCACCCCTGGAACGCCTACTCGCCGGGGTCGAGCAGTAGCTTGCCGACGGTCTTGCGGGAGCGCAGGGCCTCGTGCGCGCCGCGCGCGTCCGACAGGGCGAACTCGCCGCCCGGGATCGCCTTGAGCTTGCCCTCTCCGACGAGCTTGAACAGGTCGGCGAGGGCGGTCCCGAAGACGTTGCCCGGCAGGCGGAAGACGTGCGGCAGCCACATGCCGCTGATCGTCGTGCTGTGGCCGAGGAGGTTGCGCAGCTCGACCGGCTTCGGGTTGTCGCGCCCGGCCATGCCGTAGAAGGCGAGCCGGCCGAACGGCGCGAGCGCGGCGATGCTCTGGTCGGTGGTGGTGCCGCCGACCATGTCGAGCACGACGTCGACGCGGCGGCCCTCGTTCGCCTCGATCAGCGTGGCGGTCATGTCCTCCGCCCGCGAGTCGACGGCGACGTCCGCCCCGAGTTCGAGGGCGAGGGCGCGCTTCTCGTCGCTGCTGGCGGTGGCGATGACGCGGCCGGCGCCCCAGGCCTTGGCGAGCTGCACGGCGATGGTCCCGACCCCACCGGCGGCGGCGTGCACGACGACGGACTCGCCTTCGGCCAGGTGGGCGTTCTTGCGGAGCAGGACCCAGGCGGTGGCGCCCTGGACCAGCATGGACAGGGCGGTGAGGTCGTCGATGCCCTCGGGCACGGGGAAGGTGGTCGCCTGGGGCGCGACGGCCTTCTCGGCGTACCCGCCCCCACCGTTCAGGAGGGCGACGACTTTGTTTCCGTTCGCGCGCCCTACGACCTCACCACCGGGGACGAGCGGCAGCTTGGACGGCGCGAGGTAGGAGTTCTCGGCCTGGTGGGTGTCGGCGTAGTTGACCCCGATGCGGTCGACGTCGATGAGGACCTCGCCGGGGCCGGCCACGGGATCGGGCAGCTCGACGGGCGTGAGCACCTCGGGTCCGCCGAACTCGGTCACCTGCACTGCGCGCATGTCGCTGTCCCTCTCGCCGTTGGCTGTTCGCCGCTCGATGTGAGACATTCTGGCATATGTCTCACTCGACGGCGTACGACGTGGCCCGCGACTGGTTCCTGGCCGGCCGGCGCGTGGACATGGGCGAGCTGGCGGAGGCGCTGTCGATCAGCCGGGCGACGCTGCACCGGCGGGTGGGATCGCGGGATCGTCTGCTGGGCGAGATCCTGTGGTCGCTGTCGTCGGCTTCGATCGCCCGGCTGTTGCCCTCTTGCGCGGGGCGTGGGGCTGCTGGCGTGGCGGACTTCGTGAGTGGGTATGTCCGGTTCGCGAACGAGTCGCCGCCTTTTCGGGACTTCTTGCGCCGGGAGCCGGAGCGGGCATTGCGGTTGCTGACGACGCGGGCGAGTGTTTGCCAGCAGCGGACTACCGCGGAGGTGGAGTCACTGCTGGCTTCGGAGGTGGCTGCCGGGCGGCTGGTGCCGCCGTTGCCGGTGCCGGATCTGGCTTACCTGCTGGTGCGGATCGGAGAATCTTTTGTGTACACGGACGTCATTACCGGGGATGCGCCGGATGCGGAGAAGGCGCATGCCGCGGTGACCGCGTTACTGACCTGATCCGACGACCCGCTCAACCTGCCCCGGCAACACTGATCGACCAGATATCCCCGACCGCGAGGGACTCGAGGCCGAATTCTTCATCGGAGACAGCAAATATGTTCACGTGCCGACCAACGACTTGATAGCAACGATAGCCGCCTTGAGGTTTCAGCTCCTCCAACCGCAATGAACATTGTCGAAGAAGGGCATCCCGGAGATCTTCAAGAGAGACAGCACTGAAATCGGCTCGCCGTCCAGCAGGCAGAACACCCACCGTCCCGACATCCGGATGCGCCGCCACCCTGTGCACCTGCACAGAAAACGACTCGCAGATGTTCGAGTAGAAATTCAATTCCAGCATCCCATAGTCGAGCCGAATAGACTTCTTCTTCCCATCTGCGACAATTTCCGGCCCCAAAGCCGCCCGGACCTGCTCCACGGACGACCCAATTCCCACGCTCGAGACTGAACCGGTGCAAATAATCTCCGAAATGCTTCCGACAGCGGTCACTTGATCCTACCCAACGCCGTGATGAGCCGCCTCATCTCAGGTGCGCGGTTCTTGGAGTTTCCCCAATTGTGAGTGTTCATGTGTTCCATCGCAGATTGGGCCTTGTCGATGAGATCGGCCCGAAGGTCGGAGCTGTTCATAATCGCGTCTCGCGCGGCTGCCACATCCCGCGCGCTGGCCGTGCCTGTACTCAATCTGATCGGCTCGAATCCGACCCCACCCTCGTGGTTCGGGAAGATTCGGACTTCCGATTTACCACCAACGTGCAAGTGCGCACCCTTGGTGGCCCAGTCGGAAGCAGCAGGGGAAGCTCGGACGTTCGGCGCCGCGCAGTTGTGGACCAGGACCGCGGCCACACCTGCGCCCACGAAGTAGTCGTGGACCTCATCCACCGTGAGGTCGTAGACCGGGGCCTGCTGCTCGAAGTGGCGAACCGACTTGACCTCGACCGACCGACCATCCGCCGAGTGTAGGTGCTCCCCCGCGACCAGCGAGCCGATCTCGACCCGTCGCCCGCCTCGCCCATCACACTGCTGACTCGGGAAGTAGCGGCCGGGCGGTTGGTGCCACCGTTGCCGGTACCGGATCTGGCTTACCTGCTGGTGCGGATCGGGGAGTCTTTCGTGTACACGGACGTGATCACCGGGGATGCGCCCGATGCGGAGCAGGCGCATGCCGCGGTGACCGCTTTGCCGACCTGACTAGTCGTCGACTGCGGCAGGCTCGAACACCCACCCCGTCAGGCCCGCTCGCTCGTAAGCTTCACGCACCTTCGCACCCACGACGACGCTCGTAGACAATTCGGGGTACGGGAGGTGGAACATCCGGTCGCTCACGCTTTCCCGAAGGTCGGTCTCGACGTGCGGAAACCCGATCTTCGCCCAGCTGAATTCGGAGGGACGAGACCGCGCTTCATCGACCACGGACAAGACGGGCGCCGCTTCGACCACGGTCAGGATCTGCTGCCCCAGCCGCAGCGTGCCGTTGACTTTCAAGTCGTCTCCGGCGATCGATCGGAGAGAACGCAGGGCCACGTCGTCGAAGACGAAGTCCCGGATGAAGTTGTGGCAGAAGATGTTCGGCTGCCGCCCCGCGCTTCCCGGCTCCCACTCTACTTCGAGCGCATCCCAGACCTCGGAAGCGGAAGGCGTGGAGTCCACACCGCCGAACAGAAAGCCGTACGTGTCGACATCGCCGTCGACGAGGCAAGGAACGAGATCCATCACAGGCCGTTTCCGAAGTTCTGATCAAGGCTCTTCAGTATCTGCTTGGCGTCGGACAACACCGACAGAACCGCACTCCGGCCACCACCCTTGTTGGCGTTGACGACCGATTCGTTGATCCAGCGCACGTAGGAGTTGGGGAACGTGCCGCGGTGCGTGTCGTGTCCCAGCCAGACGCCGTTCTCCGCCGAATCGATGCTGATGTTGTGATTCGACAAGACGTCCCGCGCCGGCCCGGCGAGCCGGTGGTTCTCCGGCACGATGTGGTGTGCCTCGGGTCTCGGCGTGGCAGGCTGTTCGCCCGCGGCTTTGAGGTTGCGACCGAGGCACGCGCTGCTGTTGTGCACGAGGATCGTCGTCGGACCACTTTGCACGTAGAAGTCGTGGACCGAGTCCACAGTGAGGTCGTAGACCGGCGTCTGCTGGCTGAAGTGGCGGACATCCGTGACCGCGACCGACCGCCCATCAGCGGAGTGTAGGTGCTCACCCGCGGTCAAGTCACCGATCTCGACCCAGGCGCCCGTCTCTTCCACCCAGACGGGGTGCCAGTCCGTGGCCACGATGGAGTCGCCCGATTCCAGCGTGACCTCGGTGCGCTCCTGCTCGTCGTCGTGGACGAGCGTGCCCACCACCTCGTGCTGCTCGACCGCGCCCGTCGACGTGTCCGTCGTCTCGACCACGTCGCCGGTGTGAACCTGCTCGATCGGCTTCGTCGATCCGTCCGCCAGCAAGACCCGAGTTCCGGCGACGAAGCTGTGCAACGGGCAGGAGGCGGCTGATTCCGCAGCCTCGGCACCCTTCGCCTCCTGAGCCCCGTGGGCCACCTCCGAAGCAGCCCGCTCCGCGTCCGCCGCCGCGTTCGCGGCTCGGTCCGCGTCGACCAGGACCTTCTCCGTGTCGACGATGACCTTCTCGGCCTTCTCCACCTCCTTGCCGAAGGTGATGAGCGCCTTCGCGCCCTTCCAGAAGTCCGCGATGATCTCGCCGGCCTTGAGGATCTTGCCCCACGGGATGAAGTTGATGACCGTCCGGACGCACGCGCCGAACGCTCCCTGCGTCACGCAGTCCTTGATGTCGTCCCAGCCGATCAGGCCCTTGATCAGCTCGCCCGCCGCCTCGACGAAGACGTCCCACTTGGACTTCTTCACCACCGCCTGCGCGTCCTCGTACGCGGCTTGGCTGATGCCGGAGTCGCGGATCGCCTTGTCGTGCGCGTTCTTGTAACCGGCCGAAGCTTGCGGGTGGCCGACCGTGTTGCAGTGCGGGTTGTCCTTGCACTTGTCGGCCTGCGGTGTGCCCGGGTTGCACAGCAACCCGTCCGATCCCATGCTGTAGCACGCCGACAACCCCGACGGGTCCGACTCCGTCGCCGGCGAGTTGTTCGCGTACGCGTACGCGTTCAACGTCTGCGGCAGATCCGGCGTCAGCACCGGGTCCACCTTCGTGAACCGCCCCGTCGTCGGGTCGTAGTCGCGCGCGCCGAGGTGGGTCAGGCCCGTCGTGTCCTGGTAGCCGCCGACGAAACCGTGCTTGTCCGGCCACGTCGACGTCTGCGCCCGCACGTTGCCGAACGGATCCGTGTAGCGCTGGTTGGGCTGCAGTGTCCCCTGCGTGATCGACAGGCCGTTCGTGCCGTGCAGGTCGCCCAGCATCCACTTCAGCCCCGCCGACCCCGCGCGCTCGGCCACCTGCGCGCCGCCGTGGGAGTAGTAGCGGATCGCCGTCGCCGCGTGCGTGCCCGCGGCCTGGATGATCTCCAGGTCGCCGATCGACAGCGTCGCGCCGGTCGGGTCGTGGGCGATCAGGCGGTTGCCACCCGCGTCGTAGACGTACGAGCTGGCCCCTGCCTGATCCGTTTCGGTCGCCGTGTGGCCTTCGGCGTCGTACGTGTACGTCTGCGTGTTGCCGCCGACATCGCGGGTCTTGACCGAACCGGCCTCGTCGTAGGTGTAGCTCGTGGTCGACGTGCCGTTCGGGCCGGCCGCGTTCGTGCCCTGCAGCGCGTGCGGCCGGACCGCCGTGGCACCCGAAGCCGGGTACGCGTAGTTCGTCGTCACGTCGCCGGCCGGCTTGTGCTCGACCTGCGTCTTGCGGTTGCCCGTCTTGTCGTAGGTGTAGGTGTTCCAGTAGGGAGCCGCCCCGTTCAGGGCCGACGCCGACTTCGCCGTCGCGCAGTCACCCGACGACGGCGTCCACGCGTCCGTCATCCGCTGCAGGTAGTCGTAGTCGAAGCACTGGATGTCGGCTGCCGCCCCCGCCGGGGTGTCCGCGATCTTCCGGACGTTGCCCGCCGGGTCGTAGCTGTAGGTCCGCTTCGTGAGCTCGGCGCCGACCTGCGTCTCGCGGCTGACCGTCGTGGTCTGCGCCCGCCGGGTCACCTCGTCGTACGTCTGCGTCACGCCGACGTTCGACACCGAGGTGGCGCCGTCCAGCTGCAGCGTCGACATCTCGTTGAGCGAGGTGTACCCGGTGGCGGACACGAGGTCCGTGCGCGCGCCGGTCGTCGAGTCGAGCGCGTACGTCGTCGAGGCCAGGCCCAGGTCCGTATAACCGTGGACGACGTGCTCCTGGTGCAGGTTCCCCGCCGCCGGGCTCACGGTCTCCGCGACCGCGCCCGTCGCCGTGTACTTCGTCGAGAACTCGTAGGTGCCCTTGAGCGCGTCCTCCTTGGCCGGGATGTCGACGGCCGTCTTGGTCGGCCTGCTGAACGCGTCGTAGGCGACGACGCGGTTCGTGTAGCCGTCCGCGCCGTCCCAGCGGGTCGAGGACGCCGGCAGGCCCAGGCCGTGCAGCACCGTGTCGTAGGTCCACGTCGCCAGCAGCGGGCCGGTGTCGGAGTCCTTGTTCTCGCGGACCTTCCGGCCGAGCGTGTCGTAGGTGTAGACCAGCGTCTGGTTCCGGGCGTCCGTGGTCGTCTTGAGCTGCCCGGCCTGGTCGTAGGTGAACGTCGAGCGCCCCGCGTCCGGGTCGTTCTGCTCGACCTTCCGGCCGCGCAGGTCGTACTTGGTCGACCAGACGTTGCCCGAGGAGTCCTGCACCGACGTCTGCGCGCCGGCCGCGTTGTACGTGTACGTCGTGACGTCGGCCGGATTCGCGGCGCCCGGCGTGTAGCCGTTGGTGTACTGCAACCGCTGGACGGTCTGACCCTGCGCATCGGTGACCACTGTGGACGGTGAGCCGCCGGCGGGCGGGATCGTCGTCGTCTTCTCGCCGTCGTACCGGGTCGTGGTCCGCCACTGCTCGACGCTCTTCGACATCAGGATCGACGCCGTGGGCCGCGCCCGGCGGTCGTACTCCGTGACCGTCTGCGCCATCACGACGTTGTCGGCCGCCCCGACCAGCGTCGAGTTCGGGCCGGACGCGTCGTTGTAGAACGGCGCGTTCGTCTTGAACTGGAGGCCGCGCGAGTCGTACAGCGTGTCGGCGATGATCCGGCCGCCACCCTGCGCCGGGACCTGGGTCTGCCGGGTCCGGCCGAGGTGGTCGTAGATCGTGTAGGCGTCGGTGTAGGCGTTCGTGTCCTGCAGCGTCCTCGTGCGCACGTAGACCGGACCGGTCTTGCTCACGCCGTACTCGAAGGTCGCGCTCGCCGCCTGGCTCCGGGTCCGGCCCGGGTTCCAGACCGCGGTCTTGCGGCCCAGCGCGTCGTAGTCGATGTCCGTCGTGACGCTGTTGACGTCGGCCGAAGTCGTCGGGTTGCCGCGAGCCGGCTCGAGCGTCGTCGTCGAGGTCCAGCCGGCCGGGTTGGTCGTCTTGATCTGGGTGACCGGGCCGCCCGTGGCCGGCGCGAACTCGGTTTTGGTCAGGGCGCCGAACACGTCTTGCGCCTCGGTCTCACGGCCGAGGTCGTCGTAGGTGTTCTTGGTCGTGGCGACGTAGTGCTTGCCGGCCGCGTCCCACGTGTCGAGAGTGTCCTGCTCGGTGATGTCACCCTTGGTCGGCGGCACCCCGACCGCCTGGTGGTCGTAGGCCACCTGGACGTCGGTGATGCTGTTCGCCGCGGTCTGCGTCCCGTCGCAGTTCCCGCCGAACATGACCACCGTGCTCGACCGGTCGAACATCCCGGCGGTGTTGGCGAGGTAGGCCGTGTTGGTGCACGTGTCATCCGCCGGCGTCGAGGTGTCGCCCAGGTCTTCGACCTGGGTCGTCATCCCGTTGTCGTCGAACTCCTTGTTCACCTGAGTCCGGCGGTAGGTCGCCCCGTCCGACAGCAGCATGCGGCCGCGGACCGACTGGGTGTCGATCATGTACGCCTTGAGCCGCCCGTCGGCGCTGGTCGCGGTCGGGCCGCGCACCCACGGGTCGTTGATCGATGCCGAGTCGACGGTCTTGCCGTCGGCCAGGTACGTCCGGGACTCGCGCACGAAGCCCTGCAGCGGGTCCTTGTCGGTGATGGTCCCCTTGCCGGAGTCGGTGACCACCTCGCCGTCCATCCCCCGCAGGTACAGGGATTCGGTGACGGTCTGCACCGTCCCCGGCGCGCCGATGGACGTCGTCACCACGTTGTAGCCGCGCCACTGGTTCCAGGTGCGGCGGTCGTCCGGCGTGAACTGGCTGTCGTCGTAGTGCCAGGCCGCGCTGTCGACCGGATAGGAGTAGTGCGTCTCGACCGGGACCGAGTCACCCGGCCCGTCGTCCTCCGTGACGTCGGTGACGACGTACTTGTGGAACCAGTCCAGCACCGGGTCCTTCGACTCGGGCGGGCTCCAGTAGGAGGCGAAGCAGCGGTACTTGTCCGTCTGCGGAGACGCGGGCATCTTCGTGCCCGGCACGCAATCTTGCGCCGAGTAGTTGACGGAGATGCGCCCGCCGGTCTCGGTCCGGATCTCCTTGAGCCGGCTGCGGGTGATCGCCGCGTACTTGTCGCCGAGCGTGTCGACGCGGTTCGGGAAGATGTAGCGGTCGAACTCCGTCGGCGGCAGGGTGATCGGCGCGGTCCCCGCCTTGCCCGTGTGGGTGATGGAGTTCAGCCATGGCGCGGGCGGCGCGTTGTCCCCCGACCCCGGGTAGGACTGGACGAGGTCCCACTGGTCGATGTCGTGCGGGGTCGTGCCGGTGAGGTACTGCGTGCGCACCGCGGTCAGGCGCTTGCGGGTGAAGAAGGCGGGAGCACCGTAGTCGCAGGTCGCGCCCTCGGCACAGATCTGGTCGAACGGGACGTCCGGCCAGTGGGCCGCGTTCGCGGCCGTGAGCTTCGCCGGGGCGCAGTCGAAGGAGGAGTCCGGGATGCACCGCTCGGCGGTGTCGAACACGACCTGGTTCGTCGGGCCGCTTCCGTAGACGCTGCCGCTCGCCAGGCGCAGGCCGTACTCGACGCGCAGCGGGTAGCCGCCCGCCACGTACGAGGTACCGGCCGAGGTGACGTTCAGGTTCAGGCCGTAGGAGTTCTTCTCCGGCTGGTAGTAAAAGGTGCTGACGTTGCCGTGCGGGTCGACGGTGTAGTCGAGGTTCCAGCGCCACCCCTGCTGGCACCAGGAATGCGCGAAGTCGTTCGCCTTGTAGCAGTCCTCGCCGTCGTTGTTGCCGAACACGGGGACCGTCCACGCGGACTGCGTCTCCGGCTTGCCGCTGGTCCAGCCGGGGAGGTGGTTGAGGCCGAAGTAGTACTGGGTGCCGTCGCCGGTGGTGACGCGCCAGTGCTGGCCGCGCGAGACGCCGTTCGCCGCCCCGGTCAGGAGCTCGACCTTGGAGCCGTCGTCGGACTTGGGCCGCCACAGCGTGTCGTTGATCTTGATCAGCTGGGTCGAGCGGCCGCCGAGGACGAGTGACGCGTTGTCGGGACCCCAGCACTGGTCGCCGGTCTTCGTCTGGTCGTTGTTGCCACCCAGGTCCTCGCTGCAGCCCTTGTAGTGGCGCTCGATGAACCCGCCGGGCGTGAAGTCCCAGCCGTCGCCGATCCACGACGCCTGGTTGTTCGTCGCCGACGTCAGGCCGTCGATGCTGCCCGAGGAGTAGGACAGCGAGAGGTTCGGCGCCGCGCCGTTCGGGGCCTTCGGCGCCGCGAACGGGTAGCTGTAGGAGAAGTCACCACCCGACCCGCCGCCGGACCAGTCGCCGGCGGCCGACAGCGGCATCGCGGTGGTCGAGCCCGCGGAGCCACTGGCCGTCGCCGCGGCCACCAGCACCTGCGTCCGGCCACCGGTCACGACGTCGGCGGTGACCTGCTTCGTCTTGGCGTCGTTGGCCGAGCCCGCGATCGGCGTCCGCGTGCGGCACTCCGCCTTGTCCGGTGTGGACAGTGCGCAGGCCGGCAGCGTGAACAGCCGGAGCCGGTCACTCCAGCCGCCGCCGAAGGCGTTCGCGAAGCCGCTGTAGTCCAGTCCGACGCGGACCGGGCCGTCGGCGGCTCCGGTGACCGCGAGGACGACGCCGTCGAGGCCCAGTGCTTCGGCGGCCTGCCGGTCAGCGACCTTGACGTGCACCTTGGTCGGTTTCGCGGCGGCCGCGGCGCGCCCGAGCCGCACCGGGGTGCCGTCGGCGCGCAGCTGCTGCGTGGCCGCCGGGGCCAGGTCGACGTCGGCGTCCTTCGCGGCGGGCCAGACCGGCGGGGTGACGGGTGGCGTGCCGATCTTGATGTCCGGCAGCTTCCCGGTGGCCACCGGGCTCACCGGGACGCTCTTCTCCTTCTGCCCCGGCGGGACCGTCCAGTCGCTGCCGGGCCGGCCGGGTGCGGCGACCGCCGTCCCGCCGGAGCCGAGCATGACGACCGCGAGGACTACCGCCGTGGCCCGGGAAAGCCGGCCCGACCGGGCCCGGCTGGCACTTCTGCGCATGGAAGATCCACCCATTCTGGGAAGGTCGGGCAGGGCTAGGGGTGGTCGAGGACGGCGTCGGCGTTGATGTGCTGCTGGTCGAGCACACCGCTGTAGACCCGGATACCGCGCAGGTCGCCGTACCAGTAGTCACTGTCCTGGCCCTTGAAACGGCCGCGCCCGAGGAAGAGGTCCTCGAGGTCGCTCGCACCGTTCCAGCCGATCACGTTGTCGACGCACTTCGTGCTGTATCGGTACGCGTCCGTCGTCGCGTACAGGCAGGCCCGGTGCGCCACGGCGTCGTACGTCCCGGCGAGGTGGGTCCAGACGCCGGACTGGGCGTCCGCGTCCGGCGTCGCCAGGATGGCCACCGGCGTCGCCGGGGTCGACTCCGCCATCCACATCGCCCAGCTCCAGCGGGGGTGCCAGACGCCGTTCGCGTCCTGCACGCCGCGGTAGCCGAGGAGGTACGGCGAGAAGTTCGCGCCGTTCGCCCCGAGCGCCGTGCGGCCGGGCTTGTCCACGCCGCCGGGATCGGACGGGTCGCGCTGCTTCTCCCGCGCCGCGTCCGCCTCGGTCCAGGTGTGCTTGACCCAGGCCTCGACCGTGAAACTGCGGTCGCTGCGGAAGTTCTGCGGGCGCGGCCCTTCGACCTGGGAACCCCACTCGAACGGGAACCGGGCGACGTTCGAGCCGTTCTCGTCCGTCGTCATCTGGAAGGTCCCGGACGGCGTGCCCGTGACGCCGCTGACGGAGTCCGTCGTGCTGCCGTCGAGCTGGTAGTTCGCCCGGAGCACCGCGGTGTTGGCCAGGCCGGACACCTCGGCGGCGGGCAGCGCGCGGTCCCAGACCTGGACCTGGTCGATCGAGCCGGCGAAGGCCCCCACCGACCGGCCGGGCTGCTTCGCGATCCCGAAGGGCCCGGTCGACCGCCACACGGTGCCCGCGGGGATCACCGTCTCCGAGGCGAGCGCGCCGTTGACGTACAGCCGTTCCTTGCCCGCGACCGCGTCGTACACCCCGGTCAGGTGCGTCCACTTCCCGGCGTACGGGGTGACGGACGTTCCCGCCCACCGCCAGTTGCCGGCGTCGCCGGCCGCGTCCGTGGTGCTCATCCCGAACGCGACGTTGTCGGTCGAGGAGCTGAGCATGAACGAGTCGCCGGCGGTGCCTTCTTGCGCCGCGAGGGTGTAGAAGTCCGGCTTGTCCAGCTTCACCCAGGCCGAGACCGAGAAGCTCTGCGCGGTGTCCACCACCGGGGACGACGTCGCCGCGTAGCCGGGGCCCGAGCCCACCAGGCCCCGGCCGCTGCCGTGGCCGGTCGAGTCGTCGGTCGCCGACTGGCCCGCCGAGTCCGAATACCCCGGACCGAAGGGAAGGCTGGTGAACGCGAGCGTGTTCTCGGTTCCCGTGGCGTCCTGCGTGCCACCGTCCAAAGTGTACTCGCGGGCGGCCGTCAACCCCGTGGGAACGCCGTTGGCGCCGTACAAGGTGCCGACCTCGGCGGCGGAGAGCGCGCGGCCGAACACGGCTGCCTCGTCGATCGAGCCCTTGGTCAGGTAGGTGCGGACACCGCCCCACTTCGCGCCGCCGAGGACGAGCGGACCACTCACGTTCGGCGCGGTCGCCGAGACCGTCTGCTGGAGACTGCCGTCGACGTACAGCGCCGCGGTGTGCGCGCTCGCGTCGTAGACCCCGGTGAGGTGCGCCCAGGTCCCGGCCGACGGCGTGGCCGTCGACACCGCCGACGTGACGACCGGGTTCGCGATGTCCGAGCCGCTCAGGCTGAACGCCCACTTGCCGGTGCTCAGGTACTGCAGGGCGAACCCGCTGGTCTGGTCCCCGTCCTGGGAGAGCACGGCCCGCTGGCCGTTCAGGTCGGCGGCGTTGACCCAGGCCGAGACGGAGAACGACTTGGTGGTGTCGACGATCCGGGCCGGCGTCGCGAAGTAGTCGCCCGCCTGGCCGCTGAGCGCCGCGGCCTGGCCGACCTTGCCCGTGGCGAAGTTGCCGGTGCCGGCACCCGCGTAGCGCAGACCGGTGACCTGGGATCGGCCGTCGCCCTCGAACTGCCAGGACGCGACCGGCGCTGCGGCGTCCTTCACCGTGAACGCGTAGTCGATCCGGGTCGACGGGGTCTTCGCCCGGTTGCACGACCACGCGCTGAGCACGTGCGGACCTGAGCTCCCGGGCGCGATCGCGGTGGTGCCGGGCCCGTTCAGGGCCTTCGGCTTCACCGTGCCGGCCTCGGTGCCGTCGCAGCTCGGCGCGGCCGTGTTGTCCATCCGCCAGACGTAGTGGTCGACCGGGGCCGCCGTGCCGGCCGCGGTGAACGTGAAGTCACCGGGACGGCCGGGGCCACCGCCGTACGCGCCGGCGGGGTAGGTCTGCGACGCGACGCCGGGCGCCGCGGGCGGGGTCAGCTCGACTTCGGCCTCGCAGGGCACCGCCCAGGAGGTTTCCCGGCCGTCCGTCGAATGGACGTCCCAGGAGTAGAGGCCGTCGGCGTTCATCTCGGTCGTGGGCAGGGTCGTGACCGCGTTCCGGTTCGCCTGGTTCGCGTCGCTCAGGATGTTGTCCGAGCCGAACTCCCGGCCGTCCCAGACGTGGGTGTTGGTGCTGACCAGTCCCTTGTAGACGCGGAACCGCGCGTCCAGCTGGTAGCCGTCCGGGTCGGAGACGTTGGCCCGGGTGACGTAGCCGGTGGCGGTCGGGCCGAGGACCGGCCGGGAAGCGCCCTGGACGCAGGGGTAGGACTGCGTGCCGTTGAAGATCGCGAGGTTCTTCGGCTGGTTCGGCGGGGAGTTGTATTTGACCTCGAACCCGACCTGGGGCGAGTAGCGCTTCCAGGTCGCCTGGTCGTTTTCGTTCGGCGAGATGATGCCGAACGTCCAGGTCGGCGAGTTGCCGCTGACCGCGGTCGCGATGGTCGAGGTGATGTCGAAGCCGACGTTGGTCGGGCAGCCCGAGACCGTCGCGACCGTCTGCCACCAGGCCGGTCCGCTGTTGAACCGCAGCCCGGGGCTGATGCCGCCCGCCCAGACGATGTTGTTGCTGCCCGAGCAGTTGCCGGGCTGGGCCAGGCCCATGGTCAGTTTCGCGCTGTAGATGGTCTTCCCGCCCAGGCCGCCGAGGTTCATCTCGACGAAGGACCGCGCGGTGACCAGGTGCCCGCTGCAGCTCGAATTGGGGTCGTTGTAGTAACCGGCGCGGAGGCTGTCGTCGCTGTCCCACACCGCGTCGCCCGGCGTCTTGCCCGTGCCGCAGGCGTACTGGACCAGGTAGTGGTTGCGGCCGCACGCGGCGCAGTAGTTGTCGTGCCAGGTCGGGTCGATGTAGACGGGGTAGACGGTGTCCGCGGCGGCCAGGAGCTTCGGGTCCGGGGTGAGGGTCAGCTTCGCCCCGTCGAGCCCGACGCCGACGGCGGCGCGGTGCCCGGCCGGGGCCGGCCCGCGCGTGAAGTCCTGGGTGGCCGTCTCGACGCCCGACGAGTCCCACATCGCCGCGGGCGGAGCCGTGAACTTCTCGTCGCCCGCGGCGTTCCGTACGTGCAGCGAACCGTCGGCGTCCTTCGTCACGGCGCCGTTCTGCACCGGCACGCCGAAGCCCAGCTTCGCCACGTTGGCGGCCGCCTCGGGCGTCTTGACGACGACGACCTCGTGCACGGTGTCGACGTCCACCTCGACCCGCAGGTCGACGCCGGGCAGGACCTCCGGATAGGTCGCGGTCGAGCCGGTGACGACCGGCTCGGGCAAGGTGCCGGGCCAGTCGAACCCGGCCGTGGTGCCGTCACGGGTCAACCGCAGCAAGGGCTGCGCGCCGACGGACTTCGCGGAGCGCCCCGCGCCGGCGGAGAGGGTGATCCCGGTGGTCGCGGCCTTGGGGGCGAGCACGCCGTCCTTCGGCGCCAGTGTCGAATCGGGTGTGGCCCACTTCCCGCCCTGCTTGACCCGCACGGGCCGCAGGTGGCGGGTGGTCGTGACGGTGCCGTCCGGGTCGGCGAACGTCTCCGTCGTCTCGGTGGTCTGGTCCATGACCTGAACGCGCTTTCCGGCCTGCCCGGAGTACCGGGCGGCGGTCGCCTGGTCCGGTGCGGTGTCCGGGACCTGCGCGACGGTGTCGGCCGCGGCGGGCGATGGGCGCAAAAAAGCCGTGGCGGGGAGGATCCCGAAAGCCACGGCCAGTACCAAGAAGAGCACGCCACGTCTGGATCTCAGCCGCGAAGAACGCACGTCGAAAGCCACGAAGATTCCCCTCACTCCGCGGCCGGACAACCCGGACCGCGCCCAGGGAGTACCTTCACCGATGATCGACTGCCGCGGTAGCGGCCGAACGGATTAATTCGGATCTCACATCGATCACTTGCGGCAAAACGGACATCTTCTCGTTGTGAGCGTTGTTACTTCGCGGTGCGCGCGGCGAGAACGGCGTCGTAAAGCTCCTTTTTGGACACTCCCGCGGCCTCGGCGACCTCCGCCGCCGCGGTCTTCAAGCGCTCGCCCGCCGAGACGCGGTCCGCGACCTCCGAGACCAGGTCCGCCACCGACACCTCCCGCGGTTCCGCTCCGGACAGCACCACCGTGATCTCGCCGCGGACCCCGTCCGCGGCCCACTCCGCCAAGAACGACAGAGGTCCCCGCTTCACCTCTTCGTACGTCTTGGTCAGCTCGCGGCACACCGCGGCGGGCCGGTCCGGGCCCAGCACCGCGACCGCGTCCGCCAGCAACGACGCCAGCCGGTGCGGGGACTCGAAGAACACCGCCGTCCGGGGCTCGTCGCGCAACGACGAAAGCCACTTGGACCGCTCCCCGGGCTTGCGCGGCGCGAAGCCCTCGAAACAGAACCGGTCACACGGCAAACCGGACAAAGCGAGCGCCGTCGTCACCGCGGACGGGCCGGGCAGGCACGTGACCGGGATGTCCGCCGAGACGCACGCCGCCACCAACCGGAACCCCGGGTCGGACACGCTGGGCATACCGGCGTCCGTCACCAGCACCACCGACTCGCCCGCGCGTAACGATTCGAGCAACTTGGGCAGGCGGGCCGTCTCGACGTCTTCGTAGAAGCTCACCACCCGGCCGCGGGGGGTCACCTCCAGCGCCGAGGCCAGCGTGCGGAACCGGCGGGTGTCCTCGGCCGCGATGACGTCGGCTTCCGCCAGCGCTTCGGCCAGGCGGGGCGAGGCGTCGCGGACGTCGCCGAGCGGGGTGGCGGCCAGGACGAGACGACCGGGAAGGACCGAGGGACTCACCGGTCCAGCCTAGGCTGATCAGCGGATCCGGACGACGCACGCCCTGTCCCGCCCGTAGGATCGCCCCCGTGACCGCCGTGCTGACCCGTCCCGACGACGAAAGCGTCCGGCCGGACCCGGTCGAGGCGCTCCGGCCGCCGACCGACCGCGAAGTGACCCTGCTCGGCCGCGGCATGCCCGCCGACCGGCTGCGCGGCTGGGTCGTCACCCTCGTGCTGACCGCGATCGGCGGCATCGTCCGGCTGCAGAACCTCGGCGTGCCGACGGACAAGGGCAGCCCGGTCTTCGACGAGAAGCACTACGTGCCGCAGGCGTGGCAGATGCTGCGCAACGGCGGCTACGAGGACAACTACGGCTACGAGCTGGTCGTCCACCCGCCGCTGGCCAAGCAGCTGATCGCGATCGGCGAATGGCTGTTCGGCTACAACGGCTGGGGCTGGCGGATCATGCCCGCGCTGGCCGGCACGCTCATCGTCTTCCTGACCATCCGCATCGCCCGCCGCCTGACCCGCTCGACGCTGCTCGGCGGCATCGCCGGCATCCTCGTGATCAGCGACGGCGTGCTGCACCTGCAGTCGCGCATGGGCATGCTCGACATCTTCATCGCGCTGTTCGTGCTCGCCGCGTTCTCCTGCCTGCTGGTGGACCGCGACCAGGTCCGCACCCGGCTCGCGACGGCGGTCCGCGAGGGCTGGGTCAACGAGTCCGTGTGGGGCCCCAAGCTGGGCTTCCGCTGGTGGCGGTTCGCGACCGGGCTGATGATCGGGCTCACCTTCGGCGTCAAGTGGTCGGCGCTGTACTACATCGTCGCGTTCGGGCTGCTGTGCGTGTTCTTCGACGTCGCGGCACGCCGCGCGGCCGGCGTCGAACGGCCGTGGCTGGGCACGATCCGCCGGGACGTGCTGCCCGCCCTGTGGGCGATCCTGCTCGTCCCGTTCCTGATGTACCTCGCCGCGTACTGGGCCTGGTTCGCGAGCGAGACCGCGACCGACCGGCACTACACCGAGATCAAGGACATCGCGCCGGGCTTCTGGTCGTGGGTGCCGTCGTCGTTGCGCTCGCTCGCCGACTACACCGGCAACGTCCTGCACTTCCACGAAACGCTGGTCACGCCCAAGGACAACCCGCACCCGTGGGAGTCGAAGCCGTGGACGTGGCCGATGGGGCTGCGCCCGATGCTCTACAGCTACGACGGCGACGTCACCGGCTGCGGCGAGTCCCGCTGCGTCAGCGCGACGATGCTCATCGGCACGCCGGCGATGTGGTGGCTGGCGATCCCGATGCTGGGCTGGTCGGTGTGGCGCTCGATCTTCCGCGCGGACTGGCGCTACGCGGCCGTGCTGGTGGGCTACCTCGGCGGGTACGTCTTCTGGTTCACCAACATCGACCGCCAGATGTACTTCTTCTACGCGACCCCGCTGGCGGCGTTCCTGGTGCTGGGGTTGACGTTGTGCCTGGGCCAGATCCTGGGCAGCGCCCGGCGCGGGTTCGAACGGCGCGGGACCGGCCTGCTCGTGGTGTCGTTGTACGTGGGCCTGGTGGTGGCGAACTTCGCCTGGCTGTGGCCGATCCTGAACGGCGTCGCGATCACCACCGGCCAGTGGGAAGCCGAACGGTGGCTGCCGTCCTGGCGGTAGGGCTGACCGACCCCGCGCCGCGGCACCACCGATCGTTCCTCGACGCCCTGCGCGAGTACCACCGCGAGGGACTGCACACCGAGCTGCGGCCGGAGCTGCTCGCCGATCCGGCGGCGTTCGCGCGCTGGCTCGCGGAGATGCGCGAGGCCGGCGTCCGCGGTTCGGCGTCCGTCGCCCGTGACCGGGTTCCGCACCGGATCCTCTGGTGGGCCGCCGGCGACGAGTACCTCGGGCGGGTCCGGCTCAACCTGCGGCTCAACGAGGAGCTGACCGAGTTCGGGGGCCACCTCGGCTACGACATCCGGCCGTCGGCGCGAGGGCGGGGACACGCCACCGCGCTGCTGCGGGCGAGCCTGCGGGTCGCCCGGGACGCCGGCATCGACGACGTCCTGCTGACCTGCGCTCCCGAGAACCACGCGTCGCGCCGGGTGATCGAACGCAACGGCGGCGTCCTGGCGGACACCAGTTCCGCCGGGCGGCTGCGGTACTGGTGCCGGCTCAGCCCGCGAAGTACGCCCCCGGGGTGACCCCGACAGCCCGCCGGAAGGCGGCGACGAACGCGCTCGCCGAGCTGTACCCCACCCGGTGGGCCACCGCCTCCAGCGGCGCGCCCTGCGCCAGCAGGGGCAGCGACGCCCGCAGCCGCACCTGCGTGCGCCACGTCCCGAACGGCATCCGGCACTCCCGGACGAAGAGGCGCGCCAAGGTCCGCTCCGCGGCTCCGACGTCGCGCCCGAACTCCGCCAGGCTGCGCGGGTCGGCTGGGTTCGCCACCACCGCCGTCTCGACGTCGCGGGCTCGCGGGTCGGCCGGGGACGGCACCACGATCGGGATCACGTCCAGGGGTTCCAGCAGGTCGAACGCCACCGCCTCGGCCCGCAGCCGCGCCGCCGGGGCCACGCTGTCGTCGGTCAGGTACTCGAGCAGTTCGCGCAGCAGCGGGCGGACGACCACCATCCGCGGCACCGGCCACGACACCGGGGACAGCGCGGGATCGGCGTAGATGCCGCGCAGCGCCGCCCGGCCGAGCGCGCCCGTGCGGTGCTGGACACCCGCCGGGATCCACAGCGCCCGGGTCGGCGGGAGGACCCAGCCGGCGTCGCCCGCCTTCACCGCGACGACCCCGCGGGCCGACCAGACCAGCTGGTGCACGGGGTGCTCGTGCTCGGGGAACCAGGTGCCGGCGGGCAGGTCGACCTCGCCGAGCAGCATGGCTTGGCTGTTTGGCGACATCATTTGTCAGAGTATCGGCTACCGGCCACTCCCGCGCCGAAATAGCGTCGGACGGATGCCGATGAACCTGATCCACCGCAAGATCTGCAGCTCGGAGAAGTGGGCGGCCACCGTCGAGGAACGCCTGACGCCGTGGCTCGCGGCTCGCGACCTGGGTGACGACGTGCTCGAGATCGGGCCGGGGTTCGGCGCCACGACGAAGGTGCTGCTCGGCGCCGTCCCGAAGCTGACGGTGCTGGAGATCGACCCCGCGTCGAGCGAGCTCCTGCGCGCGAAGTTCGGCGGCCGTGCCGAGGTCGTCGAGGGCAGCGGCGCGGAGATGCCCTTCGAGGACGGCCGGTTCTCGGCCGTCGTGTGCTTCACGATGCTCCACCACGTGCCGACCCGGCAGCTGCAGGACGCGATCTTCGCGGAGGCCGCCCGGGTCCTGCGCCCGGGCGGCACGTACTGCGGCAGCGACGGCCAGCTCAACCTCCGCTTCCGCCTCCTGCACATCGGCGACACGATGAACGTCATCGACGCGGCGACCTTCCCGGAACGGCTCGAGAAGGCGGGGTTCGAGCAGGTCAAGGTGGACCTGAGGCCGAAGGAGCTGGTGATCTTCTCGGCCGTGAAGCCCGGTTAGCGGCGCGGCAGCTGGTTCCCCGGCTGGCGCGGCACGACCCGCGTCACCGGGCCGTCGGCCGACTTGCCCGCTCGCGACAGCCAGCCCTCGACCTCGCGACGCACCGCGTTCAACGTCGGACGGCGCCGGGGCTCCGGGTCCAGCGAAGCCGCCAGCAGCCGCGCGTGGGCGCTGCGCTGCGGGAGCCGGGACACCGGTTCCGCCCGGGCCGCGGCCATCAGGGCCGCCATCGGGGTCTCGCGGGTGCCGCGCGGGGGCTGGCCGGACAGGGCGTAGCTGATCGTCGCCGCCAGCTGCCACGCGTCCGACGCCGGGGACGCCGTCGCGCCCATCGCCTGCTCCGGGGCCACGAAGTCGGGCGTGCCGATCATCATGCCGGTGGCCGTCATCTTCGAGTCGCCTTGGCTGCGGGCGATGCCGAAGTCGATCAGGTGGGCCAGGCCGCTCGGGTCGAGGATGACGTTCGACGGCTTGATGTCGCGGTGCAGGACGCCCTTGTCGTGCGCCGCCGCCAGCGCGCCCGCCATCGTCGCCCAGAGGCGGCCGGCCGCGACGTCGTCGAGCGGGCCCTGGCCGTCGACCAGCTCGGCCAGCGGACGGCCTTCGAGGTACTCCATGACCAGCGCGAGCCCGTCCGGCTCCTCGGCCAGGTCGTACACCTTGACGCAGTTCGGGTGGCTGACCACGGCCAGCGCGCGGGCCTCGCGCTGCATGCGCTCGGCGGTGTCGCGGTCCGGCGCGTGCGCGATCTTCAGCGCGACCGTGCGGTTGAGCTGGGTGTCGACGGCCTGCCAGACCGTGCCGAACCCACCCGCGCCGAGCTGCTTGACGCGCCGGTAGCGGCTGCCGCCGGCGTTGCGCGAACCGGGCGGCGGCGGGACCGGGCCCGGCGCGGCGGCCAGCGCGCCGGCCATCGGCGGGGGCTCGGGCGCGGCCGCCAGGGCCGTCTTGGGGTACGGCCGGTTGACCGGAGGCGGGGGTGGCGGCGGCGGAGTCGGGCGCGGCTGGACCTGCGACGGCGGCGGGCCCTGCGGCTCCTGGTCGCGGCGCGGCGGCACGTCCGGCCGGTTGATCACCGCCCACGGCGGCGGCCCGACCATCGCGACCGGGATCAGGCCCAGCACGCTGAACGGCAGGAAGCCGAGCCAGAAGTGCAGCGCGGTGTTCGCCTCCATGCCGACGCTGAACACCAGCATCGCGGCGAACGGGATCCAGAAGAACCGCGACGGCCACTTCGGGCCGCGGCGGAAGGCGGTGCGGGCCTGCAGCATCACGAAGAGCAGCGACCCGGCCCCCAGGACGATGAACGCCAGGACGTAGACGAAGAACGGGATGTCACTGCCGTTGCGGGAGAACAGCACGTCGTAGACGGTCTGGCCGCCGCCGAGGTACTTCTTCTGGTCGTCGACCCAGCAGAAGCCGCTGGTCAGCGTGGCCGTCTCGGCCTTGGACAGCCCGGACTTCTGGCCCGCGAACTCCGCGCGGAACACGCCCGACACGCCGTTCGACAGCAGCCACGGGAACACCAGCGCGCTGAACAGCCCGATCGCGCCGAAGATCGACAGCGTCGTGACGTCGTAGCGGTTGCCCGTGCCCTTCCGGATGATCGACACCGCCAGCGCGCCGATCGGCGGCAGCAGTGCGACGAGCGCGCCGGCCGCACTCGTGGCCCAGACCCAGTCGCCGGGGCAGAAGCCCGGGCCGAACAAGGAATGGGCTAGCGAGAGCAACGCGCTCGCGAGTCCGTTCACCGCCGGGCTCCCCTCACTGTCCGTGTTCACTTCGTACCGTCACGCGGCGTTTTCCCGCGGTCCAGCTTAGGACGCAGCCGGCGGCCTTGAGGTTGCCGGGTCTTCAGCGTGCCCGGAATCCGGCGGGCCCGCCGCTCCCGCGCCATGATGGGGCCGGCGGCAACGTTCGACGCGAAGGAGCGGGGCATGGGCGCGTACTCCGAGGCCTACCGGCGGAGCCTGGCCGATCCGGAGGCGTTCTGGCTGGCCGCGGCCAGGTCGATCAGCTGGACGAAGCCGCCGGAGCGGGCGCTGGACGACTCCCGGCCGCCGTTCTACCGGTGGTTCCCGGACGCCGAGCTGAACACGGCATACAACGCGCTCGACCGGCACGTCGAGGCCGGCCGCGGCAACCAGGCCGCGTTGATCTGGGACTCTCCCGTGACCGGACGGCAACGTACCTACACCTACGAAGAGCTGCGGGACACGGTCGCGCGCTTCGCCGGTGCGCTCAGCTCCCTGGGGGTCACGAAAGGTGACCGCGTCATCGTCTACCTGCCGATGGTGCCCGAGGCCGCGATCGCGATGCTGGCCTGCGCGCGGATCGGCGCGGTGCACTCCGTGGTCTTCGGCGGGTTCGCGCCCAAGGAGCTCGCGGCGCGGATCGAGGACGCGAAGCCCAAGGTGATCCTGGCGGCGTCCTGCGGCATCGAGCCGACGCGGGTCGTCGAGTACAAGCCGATCATCGACGGCGCGCTCGCGATGACCGAGCACCAGCCCGACCACGTCGTCGTGCTGCAGCGCGAGCAGGCGCCGGCCGAGCTGACCGGCCACGACCTCGACTGGCGCGAGCTCGCGGCGAACGCCACCCCGGCCGAGCCGGTGCCGGTCGCGGCCACCGACCCGCTCTACATCCTCTACACGTCCGGGACCACCGGGAAGCCCAAGGGCGTCGTGCGCGACACCGGCGGCCACGCGGTCGCGCTCGCCTATTCGATGGACGCGATCTACGACGTCCACGCGGGCGACGTCTGGTGGACGGCTTCCGACGTCGGCTGGGTCGTCGGGCACTCCTACATCGTGTACGCGCCGCTGCTGGCCGGCGCGACGACCGTGCTCTACGAGGGCAAGCCGGTCGGGACGCCGCACGCGGGCGCGTTCTGGCGGGTCATCGCCGAGCACGGCGTCCAGGCGCTGTTCACCGCGCCGACCGCGCTGCGGGCGATCAAGAAGCTCGATCCGGACGCCCGGGAGCTGGAGAAGTACGACCTCGAAGCGTTCAAGACGCTGTTCATGGCCGGCGAGCGGCTGGACCCGGAGACCTACCACTGGGCGCACGAGAAGCTCGGCACGCCGGTCATCGACCACTGGTGGCAGACCGAGACCGGCTGGCCCATCGCCGCCAACCTCCGCGGCCTCGAGCCGATGGACGTCAAGCCGGGCTCGGCGACCAAGCCCGTTCCCGGCTGGGACGTGCGGATCCTCGACCAGGCCGGCGACGAGCTGCCGGCCGGGCGCGAAGGCGCCATCACGGTGAAGCTGCCGCTGCCGCCGGGCTCACTGCCGACGCTGTGGGGCGACGACGAGCGTTACCGCGAGGCCTACCTCTCGCGCTACGACGGCTTCTACCTGACCGGAGACTCCGGCTACCTCGACGAAGACGGCTACCTGTTCGTCATGGGCCGCACCGACGACGTCATCAACGTCGCCGGGCACCGCCTGTCGACCGGGTCCATGGAGGCCGTGCTGGCGTCGCACCCCGCCGTCGCCGAGTGCGCCGTCATCGGGGTCGCCGACCAGCTCAAGGGCCAGCTGCCGCGCGGGTTCGTCGTGCTCAAGGCGGGCGCGGACATCGCCGAGGACGAGCTGCGCGACGAGCTCGTGGCGATGGTCCGCCGGGACATCGGGCCGGTCGCGGCGTTCCGCGATGTGTCCATTGTGGACGCACTGCCGAAGACGCGGTCCGGGAAGATCCTGCGCAAGACCATGCGGGCGATCGCCGACGGCCGCGACGAAGCGGTGCCCTCCACCATCGAGGACCCGGGCGTCCTGGACGCGATCCGGGCGGCGCTGCGCACTTCGTAAAGTATTGTTCCAAATGCACCGGCTGGTCTGTACCTTTGTGAGGGAGTCCCCGACCGGAGGTGCCCTGATGCGCTTGTCCAGAGCCGTCTCGACCGCGGCGATCGTGAGTCTGACGGCAGTCGGCCTGCCCGCTGCCGCGGCGGCTTCCCCAGCCGCGCCGGAACGCAGCGTGACCGACGTCGTCCCGGCGCCCGTGTCGGCGAAGGCCGACCCGCGCGGCGACTTCAAGCTGACGCCGTTCACCGTGATCAGCGCCGACCGCGGCGCCGGCCAGGTCGCGGACTACCTGCGCGGCCTGCTGCGCCCGGCCACCGGCTACCCGCTGCCCGTCGTGCCGCGCTCGTGGGGCCTGCCCGCGATCTCGCTGCAGCTCGGGCACGACTCGCGCATCGGCACCGAGGGTTACGAGCTGAAGGTCGCCCACGACGGCGTCGCGCTGAAGGCCAACACCGCCGACGGGCTCTTCGAGGGCGTCCAGTCGCTGCGGCAGCTGCTGCCGTCGGCGATCGACGCGAAGCGCGTCCAGCACCGGACGTGGACGGTCGCCGGCGGCACCATCCTCGACTACCCGCGTTTCGGCGAGCGCGGCGCGATGCTCGACGTCGCCCGGCACTTCTTCCGGCCGGACCAGGTCAAGCTGTACATCGACCAGATCGCCCAGTACAAGATCAACACGCTGCACCTGCACCTGGCCGACGACCAGGGCTGGCGCATCGAGATCAAGAGCTGGCCGAAGCTCGCGACGGTCGGCGGCCAGACGGCCGCGTACGGCGACCCGGGCGGCTACTACACGCAGAAGCAGTACCAGGACATCGTCGCGTACGCGGCTTCGCGGCACATCACCGTGATCCCGGAGATCGACATGCCGGGTCACACGAACGCGGCGCAGTCGACGTACGCGGAGCTGAACTGCGACGGCAAGGCCGTCCCGGTGCGCACGGACACCGAGGTCGGCTACAGCTCGCTGTGCATCTCCTCGCCGATCACGTACAAGTTCGTCGACGACGTCGTGCGCGAGCTGGCGGCGATCACGCCGGGCCAGTACCTGCACATCGGCGGCGACGAGGCCCACGCGACACCGCCCGCGGACTACCTGACCTTCCAGCAGAAGGTGCAGCCGATCGTCGCCAAGTACGGCAAGAAGGTCACCGGCTGGCACGAGATCGCGAAGTCCACGCTGCCGGTCTCGGCTGTCCCGCAGTACTGGGACTTCGGCGGCGACAACGCGTCCGTCGCGGCCGCCGCGGCCCGGGGCAACAAGATCCTGATGTCGCCGGCGAACTACGCGTACCTGGACATGAAGTACACCCCCGAGACCCCGCTGGGCCAGGACTGGGCGGCGCTGGTCGAGGTGCGCGACGGGTACAACTGGGATCCGGCTTCGCTGGTGACCGGGGTCGGCGAGAAGCAGGTCGCGGGCGTCGAGGCCCCGCTGTGGACGGAGACGATCCGCACCAGCGACGACATCGAGTACATGGCGTTCCCGCGCCTGCCCGGCATCGCGGAGATCGGCTGGTCCCCGAAGTCGACGCACAACTGGGACGCCTACCGCGTACGCCTGGCGAAGCAGGCCCCGCGGTGGACCACTCAGGGCATCGACTTCTACCGCAGCCCCCAGGTCGACTGGAAGTAGCCCAAAGCCTCTGAAGGCCACCATGAGGGAACTAGATGCCCTCATGGTGGCCTTCAGAGCATTCCGGGGTCGCCCAGGCGGGAACGGATGGCGCGGCGGGCCAGGGCGTAGGGCGTGGTGGCGTTGTTGAGGACGGAGTCGGCGTTCGCCGCGCGGCCCAGCGCGTGCAGCTCGAACGCCAGGACTTCCGCGTCCGTGTCCAGGTGGCCGAGCGAGACCGCGTCCCGGCAAGTCTCGCGGATGAACTCCGCGAACGAGCCGCTCGCCGCCGCCACCGCGTCGTGCACCCGGCCCGGGCGGGCGTCGACCTCCGCGCCGGCGTTGAAGAAGAAACAGCCACCCGGGAACACGCGCTTTTCCGAGTAGTCCAGCCAGTTCTCGCAGATCGCCCGCAGCCGCGGCAGCCCCGGCGCGACGTCGAGGGACGGCGTCACGACGTACGAGCGGAAGATCTCCAGAGCGGCTTCGACCGTCGCGAGCTGCAGCTCTTCCTTCGAGCCGAACAGCGCGAACACGCCGCTCTTGCTCAGCTCCAGTTCGGTGGCCAGCCGGCCGAGGGACAGCCCCTCCAAGCCGTCGACCGACGCGACGTCCACCGCCCGGCGCAGCACCACGCGGCGGGTCGCGTCACCGCGGGCGACCCGGCCGTCACCCGGCATGCCGCTCCCGCCAGCGGTCCACAGTGGACTGGATGCCGGCGCTCCACGACACCGCCAGCGCCGGGGTCGCCAGCACGCGGTCCGCGAAGTCCAGCGCCGCTTCGATCTTGTCCGGCGGCAGCTGACCGTAGTTCGCGAACGAGATCACGTACACCTCGGCGATCGTCGGCGCGTCCGCGCGTTCGACCAGCTCGAGGGCGCCGGACGTCGGCACGGTGCCCGGCCGCAGCACGCGCAGGTACCACCCGCTGCGCAGGGAGTCGATCATCGCCGGGGTGACGTCCTTGCGGCCGGTCTTCATGGCGAGCTTGTAGCACGGCGACCGCGGCTGGGAGACCTGCACGAGCGCGTCACCCCAGGCCCAGACGTCCCCGACCCGGACGTCGTCTTCGGTGACGCCGCTCAGCGAGATGTTCTCGCCGAAGTCGGCCGTCGCCACCTCGAAGCCGTCCTCGCGCCAGGCCGCGTAGTGCTCGGCCGGGTAGACGTAGACCGCTTTGTCGACCCCGCCGTGCACGGTCAGGTCGGCCTGCCGGTCGCCCTCGAGGTTCAGCTCGGTCAAGGCCAGCTCCGGCGCCGTGACCCGCGCCTTCGTGATCGCGCTCAGCACCGGGCGCTCCCGCCGGTGGCCCAGGACGCTCGGTTCCCCCACATACACGCCGTCGACGTTCATACCTCGAATATAGCACGACCGTTCGTATTGTTTTCCACCTCTAGAGTGGCGATCATGGAGCTGCTCGATCAGGCCCGCGCACACGTCGACTCCGGCGCCTTCTTCACCGAACTGGCCCGGCTGGTCGCCTACCCCACGGTGAGCGACGCCCCCGAGGGCCGCGCCGCGATCCAGGCGTACCTCGACGAGGTCCTGACCCCGGCCCTGACCGGCCTCGGCTGCGAGGTGTCCCAGCACCCCAACCCCGACCCGGCGGGCGGCCCGTTCCTGGTCGGCGTCCGCGTCGAGGCGCCCGGGCTGCCGACGCTGCTCTGCTACGGCCACGCCGACGTCGTCGGAGAAGCCGGGCAGTGGAGTGAAGGACGAGACCCGTGGACGCTGACCGCGGACGGCGACCGCTGGTACGGCCGCGGCACTGCCGACAACAAGGGCCAGCACCTGGTCAACCTCACGGCGTTGCGCCTGCTCCTCGAAGCACGAGGCAAGCTCGGCTTCAACCTCAAGTTCCTCTTCGAGACCGGCGAAGAGATCGGCTCACCGGGCCTCGACGAGTTCGCCGCGCGGCAGAAAGACCTGCTCGCCGCCGACGTCCTCATCGCTTCCGACGGCCCGCGCCTCGACGCGGCCACCCCGACGCTGTTCCTCGGCGCGCGCGGCGGCATCCGCATCACCCTGGAAGCCGACCTGCGCCCGGACTCCTACCACTCCGGCAACTGGGGCGGGATCCTGCGCAACCCGGCGACGACGCTCGCCGGCGCGATCGCGAGCCTGGTCGACGGCCACGGCCGCATTCAGCTACCCGCACTGCTGCCACCCGACCTGCCGGACTCCGTGCGCGCGGCCCTGAACGACGTCGTCGTCGGCACCACGCCGGGCGACCCGGAACTGGACGAGAACTGGGGCGATCAACGACTCGCGCCCGCCGAACGGCTCTACGGCTGGAACACCCTGGAGGTCCTCGCGCTCGGCGCGGCCGACGCCGACCGCCCGGTCAACGCCATCCCGGGCCGGGCCCGTGCGGTGCTGCAGCTGCGGTACGTGGCCGGCACCGACGTCGACGGCGTCGCCCCCGCCATCCGCGAACACCTGGCGGCGCAAGGGTTTTCAATGGTCGACGTGACCGCCGATGCCAGCTTCCGCGCCAGCCGGACACCGGTCGACAACCCGTGGGTCCACTGGGCGAAGTCCACTTTGGACGCCGTCGCGGACCGGCCGGTCGCTCTCCTGCCCAACTTCGGCGGCGGCCTGCCCAACCACGTCTTCACCGACGTCCTCGGCCTGGCGACGCTGTGGCTGCCGCACTCCTACCCGGGCTGCCTGCAGCACGCGCCGGACGAGCACCTGCTCGCCCCGGTCGCCCGGGAAGGACTGGTGCTCGCCACGGCGTTGTTCGGCGCCTTCAGTTCAGCGCCGCCGACTCTTCGCCGGTGAGCAGCCGGGAGCGGATCAGGAAGTGCACGCCTTCGGGCGCTTCCAAGGAAATCCGCCCTCGACTTCAAGCGAGCCGAGGCGCCGGACTGGTGGAACATCACCGGCCCGTGGAGCGACACCAGCCGCCGCGGCAGGTCCGCGGCGGCCGGGGTCAGGTCGACGCGCTCGGTCATCAGAAGAACCCGAGCGCCTGGTCGGAGTAGGAGACGAGCATGTTCTTCGTCTGCTGGTAGTGGTCCAGCATCATCTTGTGGTTCTCGCGGCCGATGCCGGACGCCTTGTAGCCGCCGAAAGCCGCGTGCGCCGGGTAGGCGTGGTAGTTGTTCACCCAGACGCGGCCCGCCTGGATGTCACGGCCGGCGCGGTAGGCGGTGTTGCCGTCCCGCGACCAGACGCCGGCGCCGAGGCCGTACAGCGTGTCGTTGGCGATCTTGATCGCGTCGGCGTAGTCGTCGAACTTCGCCACGGACACGACCGGGCCGAAGATCTCCTCCTGGAAGATGCGCATCTTGTTGTCGCCGGCGAACACCGTCGGCTCGACGTAGAAGCCGCCCGACAGGTCGCCGCCGAGGTCGCTGCGGACCCCGCCGGTGAGGATTTCGGCGCCTTCCTGCTTGCCGATGTCGATGTAGGAAAGGATCTTCTCGAGCTGGTCGTTCGACGCCTGGGCGCCGATCATCGTGTTCGTGTCGAGCGGGTTGCCCTGCTTGATCTTGCGGACGCGCTCGACGCCGTCGCCGAGGAACTCCTCGTAGATGCCCGACTGGATCAGCGCCCGCGACGGGCAGGTGCAGACCTCGCCCTGGTTGAGCGCGAAGAGCGCGAAGCCTTCCTGCGCCTTGTCGTAGAAGTCGTCGTTGCGCGCGGCGACGTCGTCGAAGAAGATGTTCGGGCTCTTGCCGCCCAGCTCGACGGTCACCGGGATGATGTTTTCGCTGGCGTACTGCAGGATCAGCCGGCCGGTCGTGGTCTCCCCGGTGAAGGCGACCTTGCGGACGCGGTTGCTGGAGGCCAGCGGCTTGCCGGCCTCGACGCCGAAGCCGTTGACGATGTTCACCACGCCCGGTGGGATCAGGTCGCCGATGATCGAGAACAGCAGGTGGATCGACGCCGGCGTCTGCTCGGCGGGCTTGAGCACGATCGCGTTGCCCGCGGCCAGCGCCGGGGCGAGCTTCCAGACCGCCATCAGGATCGGGAAGTTCCACGGGATGATCTGCGCGACCACGCCGAGGGGCTCGTGGAAGTGGTAGGCGACGGTGTTTTCGTCGATCTGCGAGATGCCGCCCTCCTGGGCGCGCAGCGCGCCGGCGAAGTAGCGGAAGTGGTCGATGGCCAGCGGGATGTCGGCGGCGAGGGTCTCGCGGACCGCCTTGCCGTTCTCCCAGGTCTCGGCCACCGCGATCGCCTCGAGGTTCCGCTCCATCCGGTCGGCGATCTTGAGCAGGGTGTTCGCGCGTTCCTCGACCGACGTCCGGCCCCACGCCGGCGCCGCGCCGTGGGCCGCGTCGAGCGCCTTTTCGACGTCCTCGGCGGTGCCGCGGGCGATCTCGCAGAAGGTCTTCCCGGTGACGGGGGTCGGGTTCTCGAAGTACCGGCCGCTCGCGGGCGGCACGTACTCGCCGCCGATGTAGTGGTCGTAGCGCGACTCGTAGCTGACGACGCTGCCTTCGGTGTTCGGTGCGGCGTACTGGACCATCTTCCCTGCCTCGTTGCTCGGAGTGACGGTTGAGCTGGTGGCGGCGAACGTAGGCCGGGCAACGTTGCAAGCGCGTTGCACCGCGGTGAGCCGGCTATCTACGCTGGTGGACGTGGCAGAGGCGCCCGAACCGGAGCTGCCGCGCGATCCCGGGTCGTCCGCGCGGCTACTGGAGCACGTCCGCGAAGCGGTGCTCCAGGGCGTTGCCGGGCCCCGGCCGCCACGCTCCGTCGTCTCCGACTCGTGGCACCGCTCGCTCGCCGCCCGCGTCGACCCGGACGAGGGCGAGGCACCGTTCGTCTTCGACTCCGAAGCCCTCGCTTCGCTGCGGGAAGCCCATCCGCTGGCCCCGGTGCTGCCGGTGCTGCGGCAGATGCTGGTGAGCATCGCCGACGACGCCGAGCACGTGATGATCGTGACCGACGCGGACGGCCTGATCCTGTGGCGCGAGGGCGAAACGGCCCAGCTCCTGCGCGGCGACCGCGTCGGCCTCACCGAGGGCACGTGCTGGAGCGAGGCGGCGATCGGCACGAACGCCATGGGCACGGCGCTCGCGACGGGCGAGCCGGTGCAGATCCACTCGGCCGAGCACCTGGTCCGGCGCTACCACACGTGGACGTGCGCGGCGGCGCCCGTGCGCGACCCCGAGACCGGCGTGCTGCTCGGCTCCATCGACGTCAGCGGGCCGCTGCGCACGGTCCACCCGGCGATGATTTCGCTGGTCACGGCGACCGCGCAGCTCGCCGAGGGTCAGCTGCGCGCTCAGCTCGCGGTCCGCGACGAACGCCTGCGCCGCGTCAACATGCCGCACCTGGAAGCCCTGCGCGGCCGGCCCGGCGCACTGCTCTCGGCGGGCGGCCGGGTGCTGGCGGCCCAGGAGTGCCTGCTTCCGTCCACAGTGGACGTCCGGCGCGGCGGCGGGACGGTCGCCCTGCCCGACGGCCGCCTCGCCACGGTGGAGCCCCTGGCCGAGGGCTACCTGCTCCGGCTTTCGTCCGGTGGTGTGAGCCGACGCTCCCGCCTGCGGCTCGACTACCTCTCCGACGGCGCGCATTCGACCACTGTGGACGGTCGCGAAGTGCCGCTGACGTTGCGCCACGCGGAGATCTTGACCCTGCTGGCCCTGCACCCGAACGGCCTCTCCGCGGAACGGCTGGCCCTGCAGCTCTACGGCGAGACGGGCAACCCGGTGACGGTCCGCGCGGAGATCCACCGCCTGCGCTCCCAGCTGGGCGCGCAGGTCGTGCAGACCCGCCCGTACCGGCTGGCGGCCGACGTCGACGCGGACTTCGCCCGGGCGCGAGCGTCGTTGCGCACCGGCTCCCCGGCCGACGTCCTGCGCGTCTTCCGCGGGCCGCTGCTGCCGGAGTCGGAAGCGCCCGCGATCCGCGAAGAGCGTGAGTCCCTCACCGCCCAGGTCCGCCAGGTAGCGTTGAACAGCGGCGATCCGGGCGTGCTGTGGGCGTTCTGGGAGACGGCGTGCGGGGTGGACGACTTCGCGGTGCTGGACGCCCTGCTGAAGACGCTCCCGGCGGCCGACCCGCGGCGGGCCGCCGTCTCGGCCCACCGCGCCCGGCTCGCCTGAGAGCCCTATGTCAAGCGGCCTGTCGGCGGAGGGTGTTGAGCTGGCCGTGTAGGTCGGGGTTGTAGGGCTGGTGGTCGTGCCAGCAGCG
>NZ_JBFBBQ010000076.1:0-41253 GCF_040682775.1 Amycolatopsis sp. NPDC051106
TCACCGCCCACGCCTTATCCGTCAACTCACCGCGACCGACCACGTCCGCAATCCAACCGAACCGCAGCTGGATCACTTACAGGACACGCCCTAGGAGCCGGCCGGCTCCGCACGACCGCGATCAGGCAGCCGAAAGAGCCTCGGCCCGGGTGTCGACGACGGCCAGCGCCTCGGTCAGGCCGGTCAGCTTCAAGGCCCGCCCGACGGTGCTGCGCTCGGGGCTCACGACCCGGATGCGGGTGGTCTTCCCGACGCCGCGGTGGGCTTTGAGCAGGACGGTCATCCCGACGGAAGCGAGGAAGGACACCCCGGTCAGATCGACCACCAGCACCGCCGGCTCCCGGCTCACGGCCGCCAGGAGCGCGTTTTCCAGGACCTCGGCGCTGAGCAGGTCGACTTCGCCCGACACCTCCAGCACCTCGGCGCCATCGACCCGGCGCTCCATCACGCGCAACAGATCCTGGGGCCGCACCCGACTCCCGTCAGCGGTCACCTTCACCTCCGGTTTCCTCGACCGTTCCGGCAGCTCCGAGCCGACCGAGCGCACGACGGCGCCCAGCTCGGCCGAAGCCGCTCCGCTGGAGCGCGTACCCGGATTCCCGGCCGCCGAAACATCCGCGGCCGGGCGGTCCTCCCCTCACCCGAGGCGTCACGAGCGCGTGTGGGTCTCCATCGGAATTCCTCCGTTTCCCGCAGCGGATCGTTGCCCCGTCGACGGTCTCAGCACAGCGCCCGGGTCTCCATCGCTCGCGGAGTGACGGAATCGGCGCGGGGCCTCATCATGGAGCGGTGCCCGCCGACCCGGAACCACCGGCCCGTCTCCGGGTCGACGCCGAGACGACGCTGATCCTGCGCGAGGCCTTTCACAAGATCGACGCCAACTACCGCAGCGACCACTACGGCCTCTACGACTACGCCCGTGCCGTCATGAGCAAGATCGTTCCCCTGGACCACTTCTACATCGGGTTCTTCCACGGCGCGAACCGCGTCCGCTACCCCTACGGCTACGACGGCGGCATGTACACCGATCCCGCGTCGCACATCTACGGCCCGCACGGTCAGGCCGCCTGGCTGCTGAAGCACCGCCAGACCTACCGGATGCAGTACGACAACGGCGCCGCGCTCAACGCCGGCGTCGCGTCCGGGGACACCAGCCGCGCGTCCGCCGACGCCGTCACCACTCCGTTGTTCCGCCGCGGCCGCGACGGGGAGCCGGCGGTGTTCGGCATGATGTCCATGCAGAGCTACCGGCCGGACACCTTCGACGACAACGCGGTCCGCGCCTTCGAATGGCTCGCCGATCTCGTGGCGCGCGTGCTGACCAAGGAAGCCGAAGACCTCGACGCGCTACGCCGGCTGCCGGCCGACGTCGGCGACGCGCCGCAGCTGGTCACCGCGGACCACATCGTCGAACTGCTGTCGTCCCGCGTCGCGGATATCCGGCAGCGAGCCCAGGACGTCCTCGCGGCACCGGACGCTTCGCTGCGCGAGGCCCTGCAGCGCATCGTCACCGATTGCCAGCAGCTCCAGTCGGACCTCGTCGAGCTCACGCTCGACATCGACAACGGCCCCGAGGAACGCTTCCGCACGCTCACCGCCGCGGAACAGGGCGTCGCGGTCTTCCTGAGCAGCGACCTGCCGAACGAGCGGATCGCCCGCGAGCTGAGGATCAGCCTCCACACCGTCAAGACCCACGTCCGCAACATCCTGGCGAAGTACCGGATGAGCGGACGCGGCGCCGTCGCCGAGGACGTCCGGAAGCACCTGGCGCGCTGAGCGCCGGGCCGGCTCAGGGCTGGTAGGTGCACAAGGCGCCGACGCTGTTGGACTTCTCGACCACAGTCTTGCCGTCGACGGTGATCTTGCAGGTGTTGTCCTTGTCCCCCAGCTTGAAGTCGACCGGGGTGACGGTGACCGAGGTGAACGCCAGGTCGTCCATCGACAGGGTCTGGCGCCAGGTCTTGCCCTTCTCCAGGACCTCCTGGGAGTTCGCGGTGAACCCGCTGTTCCACTGGACGTTCGACTTCGCCGCCGTCGTGACCTCGAGGACGATGGTGTGCTTGGCCGACGCCGCCGCGGTCGGGGCCGCGTTGGCCGGCGCCGCTCCCGCGTCGGCGACCGCCGCCGGCGCCGCCGCGGCCGGCAGGCCGTTCGCCGTGTCGCTGACGGCCTTGCCGAACGCCGCGGTCCAGATGATGCAGATGACCAGCCCCAGCGCGGAAAGCACGACCGCGGTGATGGCCAGCCCCTTGTTGCTCGCCTGGCCGCGGTTCGCGCGCAGCGTGCCGACGATGCCGAAGATCAGCCCGAGGATCACCAGCGGCCACGCGACGACCCCGATGAGCGGGATGAACGCGAAGATCAGGCCGACCAGACCGAGGACGAACCCGGCGGTGCCGAGCCCGTTCTTGTACTGGACCGGAGCGGACACGGGTGGCACGGGGGCGTAGGACATGGATGCCTCTTTCAGCGCAGCGACGGCAGGACCGGATGCGGTCACGTTCTGGGCCGTTCGTCGCCATGCGAGCCGTGCGCGTAACAGGACCCGAATCACACTCTTGGTCACGAAGCGGACTCGAGCCGGTCGGTCCTCGATCATTTCCGCAGGTGGCTGCGGTGCGTGACTCGCCCACCATCGTTACCCAGGGTTAGAAATTGAAACTTCAAGTTCACTCGTACGGAGTACGCGATCCTCGCCACAAGAGTCCGCGAGCTCGAGGCGTAACGGATCACCCGAATGGTCGATATCCCGTTCGTGTCCGGACGACCCGGGCCTTCACGAGGGGACCTCTGACCATGCTTCGTCTCCACCTGGGAGCACTCATCGCCACCGGGGCCGCGGCGGCCCTCATCTGCACCGGCTGCTCGACCACCTCCGGGACGGCGGCGCCGGCCGCCGCGTCCACCGGCACCACGACGTCCGCGAGCGCCGCGGCCGCCTCGCTCGACGGCTCGAAGGCCGGCTCCGCCGTCGCCGACGCCGCGAAGCAGGCCAAAGCGGTCCACGTCCGCGGCACCGTCTCCGAGGGTGGCGTCAACCTCGACCTGCAGCTCAACCCGAGCAGCGCCAGCGGCACCGTGGTGCAGGACGGACTCGAGATCCCGGTCCTGCGCGACGGGGACAAGTACTACTTCCGGTTCAGCCAGTCGCTGATCGACAAGGCCGGGATCCCGGCGTCGGTGGGCAAGCAGCTCAAGGACAAGTGGGTGTCCTCGAAGTCGCAGATCGGCGCGGGGATCGGCGAGTCGTTCAAGCAGTTCCTCGACTACAAGACCTTCACCGACAACACGGTCGGACAGCTGGCGTCGGAGACCTTCAAGGCCGGCGGGGAGACCACCGCCGGCGGCGTCCCGGCCTTGACGTTCACCAGCGTCGACGGCACCGCGACGGTGGCCGCCGCGGACCCGCACTACCTGCTGCGCATGCAGGCCCCCAAGGAAGGCACGCTGGAGTTCTCCGACTGGGACAAGCCGACGACGGTCACGGCCCCCAAAGCGTCGGAGATCTACTCGGGCCCCGGCGCCTGACCGGAGTGCCGGGCCCGCGCGGGCGGGCCCGGCACACTCGCCGGACGCGGCGTCCGGAACTCGTCGAGCCACGACCAATCCCCAGGTCGTGTCGCGAGGCGGTCAAGCGCTTCCGCCAGTGCCGAACGCAACTCGGCCGCGTCGGACCGGACTCCGCCTTCCGCGCCCAGAGCCGCCCCCGAGAACACCACGGTCCACGGTTCGCCGCCCGCGCTCATGCGTTCGTCGTCGGCTTTGATCAGGGCGGTGACCCCGGCCCGCGCGAGCCTGGCCATCAGGGTTTCGACGTCCACGAAGGTCCTCTCGGTGGTGCGCAGCCGGTGCGCGCCACGAGTGTGCCATCAGGACGGTGCACCGACCGGGGCGAAGGCCGGGCTGATGTCCATGTGGACGCGGTAGTCGGTCACCCGGTCCCCCGCCAGCCGGAGGACCGTCACGCACGGCAGGGCCAGCGGGGTGCCGTCCGGGGCCGCCGTTTCGATCGTGAACCGGCAGAACAGCTGGTCCTCCCCCACTTCCGCGACCTGCTCGACGACGTGGCGGACCCACGGCAGCGCGCCCGCCGCGCCGGCCGTCGCCTCGGTGATCGCGGCGCGGCCGGTCAGCGGCTCGCCGTTCGCGAACACGTACGTCGCGTCGTCGGCGAACCACGAGGCGAACGCCGGAGCGTCCCCCGCGTCGACCGCCGCGCACATCGCGCGGACCATCCGCTCACGCGAGCCGCTCACTTCCGCAGCTCCAGCCCGTAGCGGGTCATCACTTCCGCGACCAGCTTCATGTCCCGCCCGGGCGGCAGCTGCGACAGCTCCCGGTAGTAGTTCTCCAGGCCCGGCGGGGAAACCACGGCGATGACGCGGGTCTCCTCCTCGAACGGGTTGCGGAACACGTGCGGCACCCCGCGCGGCAGCAGCAGCGAATCGCCCTGGCCGAGGACGTGCCGCTCGCCGTCGAGCTCCACCTCGACGCGGCCCTGGACGCACGTGAACAGCTCGTCCTCCCGCGTGTGGACGTGGGTCGGCGGCCCGCCGAGGCCCGGCGGCACCACGTATTCGAACAGCGAGTACGCGCCGTTCGTGTCGGCGCCGGTCAGCCGGGCGTGGATGCCCAGCCCGATCGCTCCGAGGTTGGTGCCGTCGCCCGGGTGGATGACGTGGTGGCCGGTCGCGGTGCTCATCGGGAACTCCTTTGCTCCAGCGGGGTCTTCGCGGGTTCGGGGGTGTCCTTCAGCCGGCTCAGGACGGCGGGCGTGAGCGACCGGTAGGCCGCGGGGACGACCGGGTTCAGCCAGTGCGTGAACCGGGTGAAGCGGCCGATCTGCACGCCGAGGTCGCCGAGCACCTCGTCGACGTTGTGGACGGAGAACGGGATGATCTTGGTGCCGCGGCAGTGGTGCGCGCCGGTCGCTTCGTCGAGGAAGGCCACCTGGGCGACGACGTCCGCGCGCCGGGTCGCCTCGTCGGGCAGGGCGAGCGCGCCCGCGAGGTCGGCCGCGATCCACAGCGCCGCCATCTCGGCGTTGAGCGGGCTGAAGAACGACGAGTTGTACCCGTTGAAGTAGAGGCCCGGCGCGGCCAGGGGCTGGATCTGCCGGTACAGCAGGAAGTTCCCGCGCTCGTCGAATAATCCTTTTTGGACGGCTTCCGGCAGGAACGGGACGCCTTGGGTGAACCCGGTCGCGCAGACCACCAGGTCGGCCGGCAGCACCGTCCCGTCGGCGAGTTCGGCCCGAGGCCGGCCGCCGTCGGCGAACAGCCGCCGGATCACCTGGTCGCGGCGGACGCGGATCGCGCCGTCGGCCACGCCTTCGAAGAAGCCCTCGGTGGCCAGGCCGATCGCGTTCTTGATGATGTCCTCCATCCGCCCGCGCGGCACCAGGTCGTGCTTCGCGAGCCCGAACTGCCGCACCGACACGCTCCCGATCGAGTTGAGCATCGCGCGCCGCAGCCGGTTTCCCGGGCCGTGCAGGAACTTCTCGAACCCGCGCAGCCACCGGTAGCGGAACAGGGCCTCGCCCAGCCGGGTCAGCAGCAGCATCTTGAAGTTCAGCACGCCGGCGATCTTGCGCGGCACCTTCCACAGCAGCTGGCGGGCGATGACGTCGGTCGTCTCGGCGACTTCGCTGATCGCCACGGTCACGTCGCAGGCCGACTTGCCGTACCCGACTACGAGCACGTGCTTGCCCCGCGCCTCGGAGACGTCGTGGAAGTCCGACCCCGCCAGCAGCCGCCCGCCCGCCGCTCCGAACTCCGCGCGGCCCGGGTAGTCCGGCAGCGCGGGCTCGCAGAACACGCCGTTCGCGACGACGACGCGGTCGACCACCGAGGCCCCCTGCGCCCCGGTGGTCACCGCCCACCGCGCGCCGTCCGGGACCACCGACTCGACGGTGGTCCCGAGTCGCAGGTGGGGCGTGACGCCGAACTCGTCGGCGTAGTCCGCGAGGTACTCCTGGACCTGGGCTCCCGTCGGCCACTCCGGGAAGTGCCCGGGCATCGGGAAGTCCGAGAACGAGTACTGCACCTTGGGGCTCTGGGTGGTCAGCCCCGGGTAGCGCCGGGTCCGGCTCCACACCCCGCCGACGTCCGGGGTCCGGTCGAAGACCTCGACGTCGTGGCCGGCCTGCAACAGCACCTTGGCCGTGGTCAGCCCGGCCAGTCCGGCCCCGATGATCGCGACGCGCATTGCCTGGTCCTCCTCGTCCGGCACGGCCGGGACCGGTGGCCCGGCTCGGCGTGCGCCACAGCGTGGATCAGCCGCGCACCGCGGACCAACCGCGAGTCCTGGTCACTGGGACGGCAGCTCCGGCCGCGGCACCGCCCACCGCCGCGCGGAGTAGGCCCGGCTGGCCGCCGCGGCCGCCATCCGGACGGCCGGGCCGATCCGGTCGGGCTGCACCGCGGTGCTGGGCCCGGTGACCGACAGCGCGGCGGTCACGCCGCCGGTGAAGTCGAAGATCGGCGCCGCGACGCAGCTGATCCCGGCGTTGCCCTCCTCGCGGTCGTAGGCCCAGCCCTGCTCGTGCACGACGGCGAGCTCCCGCTCGAGCGCGGCGGCACCGGTGATCGTGCGCGCGGTGCGCCGAGCGAGCCCACCGGCGACGACCGCGGCGACCGTTTCGGCGTCCGACCAAGCGAGGATCGCTCGGCCCAGCCCGGAGCAGTGCGCCGGGATGAACCCGCCGACCTGGTCGAGCATCGGCAGCTGACGGTGCCCGCTGATCTTCTCGACCACCAGCACCCGGGTGCCTTCGAGGACACCGAGCTGCACGGTCGTCTTGGCCGCCGCGTAGAGGTCCTGCAGGTACGGCAGGACGGCCTCACGCAGCTCGTGGCGCACCGGCACCAGGCCGGACAGCTCGAACAGGCGATTCCCGATCCGGTACTTCTCGCCGGGCTTGTCCAGCCAGCCCAGCTCGATCATCCGGGCCGCGGTGCGGTGCACGGTCGACCGCGGCAGGCCCGAGCGCTCGACGAGCCGGGACAGCGTGAGCTCCCGGTGCGTCGCGTCGAAGGCGTCCAGCAGGGCGGCGGCGCGTTCGAGCGCGCCGGACGCCGCGACGTCCAAGCGGGAGTCGCTGGAGTCCCGGGCAGTGGGACCCGTCCTTGGCCGGTCGGCGGTCATGACGCGAATGTAGGTCACATCATGGAGAGCAACCAGTCCTTCGGGAAACGCCGCCGCGTCGCGCTCGTCGGCGGCGGTGCCGGCGGCATCGGCTCGGCCTGCGCGGCCGCGCTCCTGGCGGCCGGGCACCGCGTGGTCCTCGCCGGGCGCACGGAAGAGACGCTGGCCGGAACCGCGTCGGCACTCGGCGAGGGCGTCGACAGTGTCGATTACGTCAGGTGCGACCTCGCCGACCCGGCCGCCGCGGCCGAGGCCGTGGCCCGGGTGCACGAGCGGCACGGCTCGCTCGACGTCGTCGTGGCCAACGCCGGCGGACCCGCGCCGGGCCGCGTGTTCGACGTGCCCGCCGAGCAGTGGCACCACGACCTCGACCTGCTGGTCCTCGGCCCGCTGTCCCTCCTGCGCGCCGCGCTGCCCACGATGGCCGAGCGCGGGTTCGGCCGCGTCGTCGTGATCAGCTCGACGGCGGTGCGGCAGCCGCAGCCGGAGCTCGCCGCCTCGACGGTGCTGCGCTCGGCGACGACGTCGGCGGCGAAGCTGGCCGCCCTCGAGTACGCCGATCGCGGCGTCACGGTCAACTGCGTCGCGGTCGGCGCGACCCTCACCCCGCGGCGCATGGAGATCGTGCGCAGCCGGGCCGGCGCGGCGGGCGTCGACGTCGCGACCGCGCTGGCCGAAGACCTCGCCGCCATCCCGGCCGGGCGGGCCGCCGCGCCGCGCGAGGTCGCGGCCGCAGTGGCGTTCTTGGCCTCGCCCGAAGCAGGCTATGTCAACGGATCCGTGCTGACCGTCGACGGCGGCCGCACGGAATGTCCCGCCTGAGCGGAAGGTACGCCATGACCACCTCCGGACCCGGTTTCGCCATGACCGACTTCCTCGCGAGCATCAGCCACGCCGTCCGCCCCGACGGCCGGCGGCCGCTCGTGGTGCACGACGGAGACCTCGAAGAGATCCCGCCGGGCGCCGTCCCGAACCCGACGTCGCTGCGGATCGCCGGCTTGCTGCCGACCGCGACGTTCGAGCTCTTCCGGCAGGTCATCCCGGCCGGCGAGAGCTCGGACCTGCAGCGCCACCACCACGAGACCGTCCACTTCGTCCTGACCGGCGACGGCCACAGCGAGATCGAGGACGAGACCGTGGGCTGGACGGCCGGGTCGTTCGTCTACACGCCGCCGTGGACCTGGCACCGCCACCACAACGACTCGGCCGAGCACCCGGTCGAGTTCCTGACCATCGAGAACTCGCGGCTGCTCGGCTCGCTCGGGCTGAACCGCCGGCAGAGCGCGGGAACGGCGACCCTCGCCGAAGCCCGCGCCCGCTTCGACCACCGGGAGGACCAGTGACCGAGCCGATCCCCGACCACGTCGGCATCTGGGGCGAGCTGGGCGAGCTCGACCACACGCTGCGCCACGTCGACGTCCCGCTCGACGGACGTCCCGTGCGGACGCGGGTGCTGCAGGCGGGCACCGGCCCCGACCTGGTCCTGCTCCACGGGACCGGCGGGCACCTCGAGGCCTACGCCCGCGACCTGGCCGGCCTCGCCCGCGACTTCCGCGTCACGGCCTACGACATGGTCGGCCACGGCTGGTCGGACCTGCCCGACCGGCCCTACACGATCGACGTCCTGTCCGCGCACCTCGTGTCCCTTTTGGACGTTCTCGGCATCGGGCGGGCCCACCTCTCGGGCGAGTCGCTCGGCGGCTGGGTGGTCGCCTGGACCGCCGCCCACCACCCGGACCGCGTCGAGAAGCTCGTGCTCAACACCCCGGGCAACATCGCGAACAAGCCCGAGGTGATGGCGCGGATGCGCGACAGCACGATGGCGGCCGTGCTCGACCCGAGCGACGAAACCGTGCGCCGGCGGGTCGAATTCCTGTTCCACCACAAGGAGATGGTGACCGACGAGCTGGTGAACCTGCGCCGCCGGGTCTACTCCCGCCCCGGGTTCGTCCAGGCGATCACGAACACGCTCGTGCTGCAGGACCCCGAGGTGCGCAAGGACTTCGCGTGGGACCCGGCGTGGGTGGCGAAGGTCAAGGCGCCGACGCTGCTGCTGTGGACCAGCCACGACCCCACCGGCGGCCTCGACGAAGCCGAGCTGCTGCTCGGCTGGCTGCCCGACGCGCGGCTGCACGTCATCGACGACGCCGGGCACTGGCCGCAGTGGGAGAAGGTCGCGGAGTTCCTCGACGTGCACCGCACGTGGCTGCTGTCCGGAGAGGACCCGTCCTGATGGCCGGGATCGCCGGGTTCGCGGGCATGTCCCACAGCCCGTTCGCGACGCTGCTGCCGCCGCCGTCCGAGGGCGGGCCGGGCGCGAAGTTCCTGGCCGACGCCGACCGGGTCCGCCGCGCGGTCGAGGCCCTCGCCCCCGACGCGGTCGTCGTGATCGGGCCCGACCACTTCCACGGCAACTTCTACGACGTGATGCCGCCGTTCGTGCTCGGGGTCGAACACGCGGTGGGGTTCGGCGACTTCGGCAGCACCGAAGGTCCGCTGCCGGTCGCCGGGGAGCTGGCGTGGTCGGTCCACAACGGACTCACGACGGCGGGCTTCGACGTGTCGCTGTCGTATTCCCTCACCGTCGACCACGGCATCGTGCAGACCTACGAGATGCTGACCGGCGGCACGACGCTGCCGATGGTCCCCCTCGTCGTCAACACGGCCGCGCCGCCGCTGCCCACCCTGGACCGGTGCCTCGCCTTGGGCCGGGCGCTGGGGGCGGCTCTGCGGTCGGCGAGCTTCCCCGGCCGGGTCCTGGTGGCGGCGAGCGGCGGACTGTCGCACTGGCTTCCGTCGAACGACCCCCGCGAGGTGGCGGGCGAACGCCGTGAGTCGCTGATCCACGGGCGCTCGGACGTCCGCGCCTTCGCCGCGGCCCGCGAACCCCGCGTCCGCGCCATGGGCGGCGACCCGGGCGCCCGGGTGAACACGGAGTGGGACCGGTGGTTCCTCGACCGCCTGAGCACCGGCGACGCCGGCGCGGTGGCCGGCCTCGGCCACGAGGCGCTCGAGGCGTCGGCGGGCCGGGGTGGCCACGAGGTGCGCTGCTGGCTCATCGGCCAGGTCGCCGCCGGGGCACCCCTCGTCTGGACCGGCTACGAGCCGGTGCCCGAATGGATCACCGGCATGGGCATCGGCACCACGTTCCCCGTCCCCTGACCGCCGATCGGGCAACGACGGTTCCCGTTCGCACCCCCGGCGGGCCCGCGTTCTTGCCGCGGCTCCCGGGAGTGCGTTACCCCGGTGGAGGACCAGCGCGACTTCCTCTCCAGGAGCGGCTCGTGAAGAAAATGCTCGCCGTCGTGGCCGTCGTTCTCCTCGCGCTCGGCGGCCTTGCCAGTCCCGCCGCCGGGGCGAGCAGCAAGAAAGGCGTCAGCGCGAACCCCTATGCCGGGGCCGCGACCGCGCTGCAGGACGTCGGGGCGAAGTGGTTCTACACCTGGGCAGCCGACCCCCAGGGCATCGCCGCGCCGGCCGGCACCGAGTTCGTGCCCATGATCTGGGGACGGGACTCCGTGACGCAGGACCAGCTCGACCGGGCCAAGGCGGCCGGCCGCACCCTGCTGGCCTTCAACGAGCCGGACCTGGCGGGCCAGGCGAGCATGCCCGTCGAGACGGCACTGGACCTGTGGCCGCGGCTGCAGTCCACCGGCATGCGGCTCGGCGCGCCGGCCGTGGCGTACGGCGGCGACGTCGCGGGCGGGTGGCTGGACCGGTTCATGAGTGGCGCCGCCGCGCGCGGGTACCGCGTCGACTTCATCCCCCTGCACTGGTACGGCGGGGACTTCTCGAGCGCGGCCAGCGGGCAGTTGCAGTCCTACCTGCAGAAGGTCCACGACCGCTACCACCTCCCGATCTGGCTGACGGAGTACGCGCTGATCGACTTCTCGGGCTCGGCTCCGCGCTATCCGTCGTCGGCCCAGCAGGTCGACTTCGTGCAGCGGTCCACCGCGATGCTCGACGGGCTGTCGTTCGTGGAGCGGTACGCGTGGTTCTCGCTCTCGACGTCGACGTCCCCGACGGGCCTCTACTCCGGCACGGCACCCAACGCGAGCGGCGTCGCCTACCGCGCGGTGTAGCCGCGTTCCTGGACGATCCACGTGTTGCCGTCCGGGTCGGCGAAGCCGAAGAAGCTCGCGTAGTCACGCCGGTCCGGGTCGGCTCCCGGCGCGAAATCCCCTTGCCAGTCCACGGACTTCTTGTGCCGCACCGCGCCGACCGCGACGCCACGCTCCGCCAGTTCCCGGTGGGCGGCCTCGATGTCGGCCACCACCAGGTAGTGGTCCCGGGCCGAACCCGGGGCGGCGGCGGTCAGGCCGGTCCCGAGCTGGACCGACGCCGCCGAGCCGGGCGGGGTCAGCTGCACGACCCGGAAGCCGTCGTGCGGCGCGTAATCGACGTCCAGGGTGAAGCCGGCCTGCGCGGTGTAGAACCGGACCGCCCGGTCGACGTCGGCGACGGGCAGGGTGAGGACCTCGATGCGGAACTCCATCACGCACGCCCCCGCCGGGCCGGGCGCCGGACGACCCGGCGCGGTACGTAGATCGCCGGGACGAATCCGGCCTCCGGCGTCACCGCGCCGGCCGGGCGCGAAATCTTGCGAGTGCTCATGACCGCTCCCATCACACGAGGGGTTCGCCGCCGTCGACGCCGAGCGAGACCCCCGTGAGGAAGGTGCTGCCCAGCGCGAAGACGACGGCTTCGGCGATTTCTTCAGGACGTCCGACGCGGCGCGCCGGACTGGTGGCCGCGCGAGACGCGAACAACTCCGCCTTCTTCTCTTCCCCGAGCGCGTCGTAGGCGCCGGTGTCGATCGTGCCGGGCGAAACCGCGTTCACCCGGATCGGCGCCAGCTCCACCGCGAGCCCGCGGGTCAGCGCGTCCACCGCGGCGTTCGTGGCGCCGACGGCGAGCATGCCGGCGGCGGGCTTGCGCGCCGACGATCCCGAGAAGAAGACGAACGAGCCGTCCCCGGGCATGCGCGGCGCGAAGTGCTTCGCCAGCAGCAGCGGGCCGAGCATCTTGACGTCGAACGACCGGAGCACGACGTCGTGGGCGAGTTCGCCCACCGCGCCGCGGGCCCGGGCCGACGCCGTCGAGACGACGTGGTCGACCCGGCCGAGCCGTTCGGCCAGCGCGGTGACGGAGTCCTCGTCGGTCAGGTCGACGGCGGCCGCCGTGACGTCCGGGTCGTCGTAAGCCTTGGCCAACGCCTCCTCGCCGCGCCCGGCGACGACGACCGTGGCCCCGGCCGCCCGGACCGCGAGCGTCACCGCCCGGGCGATCCCGCTGCCGCGGCCCACGACGAGCACGCGGCGATCCTGAAGCGAAGTCATCTCAGTTTCCTTTCGAGGCGAGCAGTTCGCCGGGGTCCAGGCCCCGGTCGATGCCGTGCGGGGTGACGCTCTGGCCCGGTTCCAGGGCGAGCTTGCGGCCGTCGAGGGTCACGTCGACGACGTCCGGCTCGAACGACACGAACCCGGACACCCGCTCGACCTCGGGCCACGCCTCCGGGTACGACCAGGCGGCGCGCTTGCCCGCGCCGATGTCGAAGTAGCCGGCCAGCCCCTTGTACGGGCAGAAGGTCTCGCCTTCGACCGGCGTCAGCGCGTTCAGGTCGATGTCCTCGCGCGGCACGTACCAGCGCGGCGCGAAGCCCGATTCGTAGAGCACGACCGGGCGCCGGGTCTCGGCGACGACGCGGTCGCCGTCGCGCACGACGAGGTGGCGCGACGTCTGCCGGATGTCGATGCGGTGGTACGGGTCGGCCGCGTGACCGACGATCCGCTCGTCCTCCTCGTAGAACGCGTCCATCGCCCGCCAGGCGAAGGCGACGCGGTCGCGCAGGACGTCCGCGTGGCCCGGGAGGCCGGTGTAGCGCCAGGCCGCGCGCGGCGCCTGCTTGCCGGCGGCTCGCACGGTGAACCACTCGGCCGGCCCGAGCTCGCGGTGCGCCGTCGTCCGGTTTTCGGCGGCGAGCACGTCTTCGCGGACGTCGGCGAGGGGGAAGTACGCCACCGGGTAGCGGCCGGGTTCGTGCAGCAGGACGACGTCCTCGCTGTCGGCCACCCATTCCCCGCCGAACCGCACGCGCATCCGCCGCCGCAGCGGCTCGGCGAACAGCATCCGCTCGGGCAGCGGCTGCTCGACCAGGAAGTGCCCCACCGCCCGCGTCGCCAGTGGTCCCTGCTGCCAGGCCAGTCCCATGACGTCCTCCTAACCTTTTTGACTCTCTTTGATGGTTAGACATGCAAGCACCGGTAGGGTAACCTGTCAAGGGTAAGTTTGGAGGTTAGGTGGATGATGACCGACGAGATGCTGCTCCTGGATCTGCTGAACACCACCCCGGTGCGCGACGGCACCCCCGGGGACGACCTCTCCGACGCGAAGGCGGCTCGCCAGTGGCTCGCCGAGCACGGGCAGCCGGCCACCGCCGACGAGCACCGCGCGGTGCTCGAAGCGCGGTCCGTGCTGCAGGCGATCGTGCGGGGCCAGGAGGCGCCCGCCGCCGCGGCGCGGTTCGTCGACGACGTGACCTACCGGGCGTCCTTCGGCGACGACGGCGTCGAGTGGGTCCTCGACGTCCCCGCCGGCCGGTCCGCCGCCGCGCGGGCCGTGCTCGCCTGGGACGCGCTCGCCAAGTCGAGCCCCGGCCGGCTGCGCCCGTGCGCCAACCCGGAGTGCCGGCTGTTCCTGATCGACCACAGCAAGCCCAACAGCGCCCGCTGGTGTTCGATGGCCGTGTGCGGCAACCGCATGAAGGCCCGGCGGCACTACCAGCGCTCCCGTACCGCGGCGGACTGAAGGAGACGACCACCATGGCCCGCTTGGTGTCACTGAACGTCGGGATGCCCCAGGACGTGCCCTGGCAGGGGCGGACCGTCCACACGGGAATCTTCAAGTACCCGGTCGAGGGCAGGCGGCTGGTCCGCCGGCTCAACGTCGACGGCGACGGCCAGGGCGACCTCGGCGGCCACGGCGGCGAGAACCGCGCGGTGCTCGTCTACCAGCGCGAGTCCTACGAGCACTGGCGGCGGTTCCTCGGCCGCGACGACCTCGAGGACGGCCAGTTCGGCGAGAACTTCACCGTCGACGGCCTCCCCGACGACGAGGTGCACATCGGCGACCGGTACCGGATCGGCGAGGCCGAGTTCGAGGTCACCCAGCCGCGCGTCACCTGCTTCCGCGTCGGGATGCGCCTGGGCGAACCGCGGATGCCGGCGCTGCTGGTCGCGCACCACCGGCCCGGCTTCTACCTGCGCGTCATCACCGAAGGCCACGTCGGAGCCGGCGACGAGATCGTCCGCACCCGCACCGGCCGCCACGAGATGAGCGTCGCGGACATCGACGCCCTCCTCTACCTGCCGGGCCGCGACGCCGGCGCCCTCCGCAAGGCCGTCGACATCCCCGCGCTCAGCCCCGGCTGGCAGGGGTCGTTCCGCGACCTCCTGGCCGAGGAGGCGAAGCCGGCCCCCGCACCGGGCGGGTGGAGCGGCTTCCGCCCGATGCGCGTCGCCCGGGTGGTGGCCGAGAGCCCCGCGGTGTCCTCGATCCACCTGGCCGCCGACGACGGCGCGCCGCTCCCCCGGCCGAAGCCCGGCCAGTACCTCACCCTGCGCGTCCCCGGCGCCGGCGACCCCGCGCCGGTCCGCAGCTACTCGCTGTCGGCGGCGCCGTCGGACCACGAGTACCGCATCAGCGTCAAGCGGGACGGAGCCGTCAGCAGCTACCTCAACACGCGGCTGACGGCCGGCGCGCTGGTGGACGTGGCGGCACCCCGCGGCGACTTCGTCCTGGCCGACGACGACCGTCCCGTGGTGCTGGTGTCCGCGGGCATCGGCGTGACGCCGGTGCTGGCGATGCTGCACGCGCTCGCCGCGGCCCGGACCACGCGCGAGGTGTGGTGGCTGCACACCACCCGGACCGCGGCCGAGCAGGCGTTCACGGACGAGGCGCACCGGCTGATCGCGGCCCTTCCCCACGGCCGCGAACACGTCCACTACACGGCCGAGAGTGGCCGGCTGACCTTGGAGACGTTGTCCGCGCTGGGCCTCCCGCCGGACGCCACCGCGTACCTCTGCGGCCCCGACGCGTTCATGACGGCGATGCGGGAAGCCCTGGTGTCCCTGGGCTTCGCCGCGTCCCGTGTCCACAGTGAACTGTTCGGCGGGGTGTCCGCGATCAACCCGGGACTCACCGGCGTCGTCCGGAAGACCCCGCACGTCCCGTCGGGCGCGGCGGGAACCGGCCCGGCGGTGACGTTCGCGCGCAGCGGGCTCACGGTGCCGTGGAGCGAGCGGTACCCGAGCCTCCTGGAGCTCGCGGAGGCGTGCGACGTGCCGACGCGCTGGTCGTGCCGGACCGGGGTGTGCCACACGTGCGTGACCCCGGTGCTCTCGGGCCGGGTGGAGTACGACCCGGACCCGCTGGAGCCCCCGGCCGGCGGCGAGGCGCTCGTGTGCTGCGCCCGGCCGCGGGAGGACGTCGTCCTGGACCTCTGACGCGGGTCGTGTCAGAGGAGCAGGCTGGCGAGAAACCCCACCAGCAGGCAGAAGCCGCAGATCTTGACGATCGAAACCGGGGTGAACAGGATTTTCATGGTCGGCGATTTCCTTTCGTGAGGTCGGGTGTTCGCGCGCACCGCCCGTTCACCTCGGGTCCGCGGTGAACGGGCCGACGGTGACGACGTAGGTGGCGTGGTCGGCGTATTCGGTGGCGCCGATCGCGTTGCCGTAGCCGACGATGGCTTCGCCGACGCATTGGCAGGGAAACTCGAAGCGGCGGTTGATCGCCCCGGTGAAGTTCAGGATCACCACGTACTGCCCGGCTCCCGCCGACCGCACCGAAACGGTGACCGGTTCGCGCGCGTAGATCGAGAACCCTTGTGCGGGGCCGGTGAAGGGACCGTCCGAAGGAGTGGCGAACGTGCGGTCGCTGAACAAATAGTGGTCGGATGATGCCGTCAGCTCGCCCGGACCGGACAGCCGGGCGTTCAGCGTGAAGTTCCCGGGGAACCGCCCGCAGAACCCGGCGATGCCGTCGGGCTGGTTCGAAACGACGGTGAGCCGGTATGTCCCGTCTCCTCGCAACGAGGTGAACAACCGCTCGAGGTCGGCGCAAGTGCCCATGGTGTTTCCGCCCTCCGATTCGGGGAAAAGTGGCCTTTCACACCAGCGTGGCCACCGTCCCCCGGCCCGGCACGCGATTCGAAGAACCGAACGGTTTTCGCCCCGGGGATAACCTGGACGTACGCCGGCTCCTGTTCGCCGGCGGCCCGGAACCGGGGGTGGAGGCGGAAATGGCTGATCCCGATGACCGCGTCCGGCGGCGGCTGCGCACCCTGCAGCGCGCGGTGGGCGGTCCGAGCGACGCCGTCCTGGCCCGGCGCAGCGGGCTGTCCGCGGCCACCTTCTCCGAGGTGATGTCGGGCAAGCGGAGCCCGCGCGAAGAGTTCGTCGCCAAGGTGGTCGCCGGATGCGTGGTGTCGGCCCGGGTCAACGGCCAGGCCCCGATGGACGTGCGGCGGGTCCTGCACGCGTTGCGGCTGCCCGGGCACACCGCGGCCGACAGCGGGCTCCTGGAGCGCGACGAGGACCTGGACCGCTGCTCGGCGGTGCTGGAGGCGGTGCGGGACCGGGTCGGCGCCACGGTGGTGATCGAGGGCCCGGCCGGGATCGGCAAGTCGCACCTCGTGGCCCAGGTGTGCACGGAAGCGGCGGTGCGCGGGATCGTGCCGCTGGCGGTGCGGGGCAACCAGCGTGACCAGACGATGGCGTTCGGCGCGGCCCGCACCTTGCTGGCCCGCTGGGTCGCCGGCCACGGCGAGCGGGAGCGGCGCGCGCTGTTCGCCGGGGCGGCCGATTTCGCCCGCGTGCCGCTCGGCGTACCCCGGGCCCGGCACCGCGGCCCGGATTCGATGATCGGGCTGACCGAGGCACTGTACTGGCTGGTGGTCAACGCGACGTCCCTCCTCGGCGCCGGCGGAGACGAGGAAGGACTGCTGCTCGCGGTCGACGACGTGCACTGGCTGGACGAGGAGTCGTTGCGGTGGCTGGAGTTCCTCGCCGACCGGCTCACCGGGCTGCCCGTCGTGCTGCTGCTCGCGCACCGGCCGCACGAACGGGCCGCACTCGCGCGCATCGCGGTGCGGGCGACGGAGGTCGTGCGGCCGCGGCCCCTCGGCCTGGCGGCGGTGCGGACGCTGGTCCACCGCGGCTCGCTCGCGACCCGGGGCCGGGGCGACGAACCCGACGACCGCTTCTGCGCGGCGCTGCTCGACCGCAGCGGCGGCAATCCGTTCTACCTGCGGTGGATGCTCGACACGGCGAGGGAACGCGACCTGCAACCCACGGCCTCCGGCGCGGACCGGGTCGGCACGCTCACTCCGCGACACGTCGTGGGCTATCTGTCCGAACGGCTGGTCCACCTCGGCCCGGAGGCACGGCGGCTGGCCCGGGCCATCGCGGTCCTGGGCCCGGGACACCCGCTCGGGGACACCGCCCGGCTGGCCGGGCTGGCGACGGCCGAGGCCAAACGCGAGTACGACCGGCTCTGCGACGAGGCGATCCTCGTCCCCGGATCGACGGTCGAGTTCCGCCACCCGATCATCCACAGCGCCGTCTACGACGACATCGACCCGTCCCCCCGCAGCGATCTCCACCTGGCCGCCGCCCGGCTGCTGCAGGAACGGGACGCCGCGCCCGACGCCGTCGCGGCGCACCTGCTGAACGTCCACGCCGCCGGTGACCCGTGGGTGGTCGACCGGATGACCGCCGCCGCCGAGGACGCGCTCGGGGCGGGGCTCGCCGCCACGGCGGCGCGCTACCTCAAGCGGGCGATCGAAGAACCGCCGCCGGTGCCCCGGCAGGGCCGCGTGCGGCTCCGGCACGGCCAAGCCCTCGCGTTGGAGCAGGTGGCGGCGGCGCTGCCCGAACTGCGCGCGGCCTACCGGCTGGCCCCCGACGACCTGCTGCGCACCGACGCGGCCGTGGCGCTGGCCAAGACCCACGGCTACGCCGACCAGCTCGGCGACGGCGTCCGCCTGCTCGACGCGGCGCTCGAGCGCTGCCCGGACGAACGGCAGCGGCAGCGGCTGCTCGCCGAACAACTGCTCTGGGCGACCTGGTGGGCCGACGATCCGCGCCGCGCCGACCGGATGGCCGTGCTGGACCGGATCGCGCCCCCGCTGCCCGGCGACACCGACGTCGAACGGCTGCTGATCGCGCTGCACGCGTGGAGCCTCGTCCTGCGCGGCCGGCCGCGCGCCGAGGCGTTCGCGGCGGTCGAGCGGGTCATCCGGGCCGGGGTGGTCTTCGCCGACGTGGACCAGGGCATGGAGATCGCCACCGTGTCCGCTTTCGTGCACCTCTACTCCGGCGCCGCCGACGTCTCCCACGGCCTGTTCGACCAGGCGGTCGACGAGTTCGAGCGCAACGGCTGGCGGGGCACGCACCTGGCGTTCGCCTACGCCAACCGCGGGCACTCGGCGCTCCGGCTCGGCCGGCTCCACGACGCCGTCGCCGACACGGACATCGCCCTGCGCCTGGCCATCCGCAGCGGTACCGGGACGCCCGCCGAGTGGTTCGCCACCGGCACGCTCGTGGAGACCCTGCTGGCCCGCGGGGAAACCGGTGCGGCGGCGAAGATCTGCGCGGACCGGGGATATCGTGACCGCCGGCCGGACGCGGTCGTCATGCCCGTGCCCGAGGCGGTCGCGGGAAAGCTGCTCCTCGCGCAAGGCGACCACGGCCGGGCCGCCACGGTCCTGCGCGAGGTGGGACGCCGGCTCGACGCCGCCCCGGTGGTCAACCCCGCCGTCTGCGGGTGGCGCTTCGACCTCGTCGAAGCGGTGCGGCACTCGGCGCCGGAGGAGGCGCGAGAAGTGGCGGCCGAAGCGGTGCGGCTGGCCGACGGGTTCGCCGACCCCGCCACCCGCGGCCAGGCGCTCCGGACACTCGCGGCGGTCGACGCGGAGCGCCCGGCGCTGCTGGCGGAATCCGCCGACCTCCTGCGGAACGCGCCGGAGCGCGGGGAGTACCTGCGCACTCTCGCCCGGCTCGGTGCGGCCTTCGTCCGGTCCGGGCACACCGGAGACGCCCGGCGCACGTTCACCGAGGCCGTCGCGCTGGCCGACGAGTGCGGCGCGGCCGCCCTGCGGAAGGACCTCGAGGGCGAGCTCGGCGAGCTGGGGGTCACCGTCGCCCGGCCGCCGCGGGTCAACGCCCTCCCGCCCCGCTCGCGGCGGGTCGCGGAGCTCGCCGCCGACGGGCACTCGGAAGCCGAGATCGCGCACAAGACCGTGCTCGACCTCGACACCGTCCGCAAGCTCGAACTCGGCGTCCACGAGCTCCTCGGGACCGAATCGCGGGCCGGGCTCCGCCGTGTCCTGAACCGCTGAAGACCGGCTGTCGCGTGTGTCCGGTGGCCGCGATCAGCGGAGATCGAGCCGCATGAGCCAGCGGACCCGGCGATCCGCCCGCGCTTCGGTCGGCCGGACCCGCTCGAAGCCCGCCGCTTCGAACAGCGACGTCGTGCCGACGTGGGCGGCGCTCGAACTGATGCGGGCGCCCTCCGGGTCCACCGGGTAACCCTCCACCGCCGGCGCGCCGTGCGAACGCGCGTGGTCGACCGCCCCGGCCAGCAACGCCGCGGACACCCCGCGGCGGCGGTAGGGCGAGCGCACCACGAAACACACCACGCTCCACACCGGCAGGTCGTCGAGCGGGGGCATCGTCCGGGACCGCACGAGACGTTCCATGCTCGACCGCGGCGAGACACCGCACCAGCCGACCGGGGTGTCCCCGTCGTAGGCGAGCACGCCCGGCGCGGGCTCGCCGGCGCAGAGGCCCCGGACCCGGTCAGCTCGCGCTTCGCCGCGCAGCGCGCTGTACTCGGCCGACGTGACGCGGTACGCGAGGCACCAGCAGGCGCGGTCGTTGCCGCTGGGGTTGAGGATCGCGGCGACGTCTTCGAAGCGCGAAGCAGGGCGGATCAGGACCATGGGATCACCGTAGGATCGGATGCCCGACAAGGCGATGTCGGTTGGGGGAACTCAGGTGGATCGGCTCGTCGGCTCCGGCCGCTACCCGGGGATGGCCCAGCTGCACCAGGCCGTGCCGCTGGTCGAGCGGCAGCACGCCCTGATCGAGGAGATGCGCGCGCGGGCGCCCCGGTTCGTCACGGGCCGGGTCCTGGCCGAGCGCACCGGCACGACCGTGCGGACGGTCGAACGCGACGTCACGCGCCTGCGCGCGGCGGGCGTCCCGGTCGAGGTCAAGCGCGGCGCCGGCGGCGGCTACCGGCTCACGATGCCGTCCATCGTGGCTCCGGTGACCTTCAGCCCGGGCGAGGTCGCCGCCCTCGTCGCGTCACTGGTGGCCCTGGGCCCGTACACCTCCGCCACCGCCTGCAGCGCGCTGGCCAAATTGCTCACCACTTTCCGCTAGCCGATTTATCGACTCCGGTCACGACCGGCGGCGAACCCGATGGACGTCCCGCAAAAGAGGACTAGCGGCTGGAACCGGCGCAGCGGGCGTCCGCCGGCCCGGGGTGCCGGACGGGGACGATGCGCGTCACCGGCACCGGAACCGGCGGACCGGATCCGGTGAGCACCGTCGTGTAGACCGTTATACGGATCAGGTGGATGATCGGTGTCGTCTCGCAGCTGGACGCCGCGACGAGCACGACGTCGGGGGAAGCGTCTTCGCTTCAGGTTCGCTGCCCCGCAGGGCAGCCGGCGCCTCCGATGCAGTGGGCGTAGAGCAGTCCGGCAGCGCCCACCACGGCCAGCCGTCCCGGAATCGTCCTCGCTCGGACCGTCTTCCTCGGAATGTGAACCGCCCCCTCGCCCATTCACATCAGTTGGTGAACTCGGCGGCGATCGTAAACTGACGTGACCGGCGCGGTCAACTGAGGTGGACCGGTGACCGTGAACCGGCCTCACCGCAGCTGGCGCCGCGCTAAACTCCGGACATGCCGGAGGAGATCGCCGCGGGAACCCTCTCCGCGAAGCTGAACCACCTGTTCGGCGTCGTGCGCCCCGCCGACGGCGACGAGTACACCTTCGACGAGGTCGCCGAGTCGATCCGCACCCAGGGCGGCCCGACCATTTCCGCGACCTACCTGTGGCAGCTGCGCAAAGGCCTGCGCGACAACCCGACCAAGCGGCACCTCGAAGCGCTCGCGGGGTTCTTCGGCGTGCCCCCGGCGTACTTCTTCGACGACGCGGAAGCCGAGCGCATCGACGCCGAGCTGACGCTGCTCAGCGCGTTCCGCGACGCGCCGGTCCGGCAGATCGCCCTTCGTGCGCGCGGGCTGTCGGCGAAGAGCCTCGAAGCGATCAGCGACATGGTCGATCGCGTCCGCGAGCTCGAGGGCCTGCCCGAACCGGCGAGCGACGCCGAACGATGAGCTCGCGCGGGCGACGGCAGCTGCGTCACCGCTTCTCCGCGGTGCTGCGGGACCTGGACCTGCCGGCCTCCTTCGACGTGCCGGCGTTGTGCGCGGCCCTGGGCGAGCGGCGCGGCCGGCCGATCCGGCTGCTGCCGCTGCCGGGGCTGTCCGAGGTGTGCGGGCTGTGGATCGCGACGGACACGACCGACCTGATCGCGTACGAGCGCCACACGAGCGCGCCGCACCAGGACCACATCGTGCTGCACGAGATCGGCCACATGCTGTGCGACCACTACCCGGCGTCGCTCACCCCGGCCGAGCAGATGCGGCTGCTGCTGCCCAGCCTGGATCCGGCCATGGTGCGGCGGGTACTGGGACGGGCGGGGTACACGAGCGTGGAGGAGCGGGAGGCGGAGTTCTTCGCTTCGATGCTGGGCCAGCACACGGGACTGGCACAGCGCGGCGATTCGGTCGCGGACCGGCTGCGCTCGGCCCTGGAGGACGGCGGCGACCGTGGGTGAAGTCCTGCGCCGCTACGGCCCCGCCGCCCTGGCCTGGGTCCTGCTGCTGGTCCTGCGCCCCGGCCCCGCCGCCGGCCGCCGGCTCGTGCGGTTCTGCGTGCTGGGTCTCGCCGTCTCGCAGACCGCGCTGATCCCGGCCGTCCGCGACCTCACCCGCGCCCTCGGCGTGCCCAGCGTCGAACTGCTCGTCGCCCACCTCGCCATGGTCGGCGCGGTCTGGGCCGGCGCCCAGGTCCTCCTGCGCCTGCACGGACTTCCGGCGAGCGCCCGCCGCCACACCGCCTGGGCCCTCGCCGGCGGCGCCGCGATGGTCGTCACCTTCACGCTGGCCCCCGACGTCATGCCGCAGTCGCCGTTCGTCATGGAGTACTGCATCGCCTACGCGGTGGCGCTCCTGCCCGAGTTCGCGGTCATCGGGCGGCTGTGCCTGCAGGACGCGCGCAAGGCGCCGGACCGGATCCTGCGCACCGGGCTCGGCCTGGTCGTCGCCGGGATCGTCGCCGCGGCCGCGTACATGGTGATCCGGACCGTCATCGCGATCTCCGCCCGCGCGCCGTTCGACTTCGACTACGGCCGGGGTTTCCTGCTGAGCAAGGCCCTCCCCACGACGGCGCACCTGCTCGTGCTCGTCGGCGTCGGCGTGCCCGCGGCGGCCGGCTGGCTGCGCCGCCACCGGCAGTACCGCCGGCTCGGCCCGCTCTGGCTGGCCCTCTACCGGGCCGAGCCCGCGATCGCCCTGGAACCGCCGCGCACCACCGTGTTCCCGACCCGCCTGCAGCTCTACCGGCGGGTCATCGAGATTCGCGACGGTCTGCTCGTGATCCGCCCGTACCGCAGCGGGTCCGGCGCCGGGGAACACCAAGAAGCCGCCGAGATCCTGGCCGCCCTGCGCGCCCGCGAGGACGGCCTGCCCCCGCTCGCTCCCGAGACGACCGTCCAAGGTGGACAGGACCTCGGCAGCGACACCGAGTACCTCTGCCGCGTCGCCGACGCCTTCCGGGAAATCAGCCGGCGGCCCACCGCGGACGTCTCCTGATCACTCCACCGGCGGCGTGCCGTGCGTGTGGAACGACTCGATCGTCTTCAGCCCCCACGCCTGCCCCTTCGCCCGCTCGGCCTCGGTCCACGTCACCGGTTCCCAGTCCGGCGCGAAGATCAGCCGCCCGGTCGGGTTGCACAGCTCGATGCGGTTGCCGCCGGGCTCGTAGAGGTAGAGGAAGAACGTCTGCTGGATCGCGTGCTTGTGCGGGCCGGTCTCGATGTGGACGTCGTTGTCGAGCGCGATGTCGGCCGCCCGCAGGATGTCCTCGCGCGTGTCGGTCGCGAACGCGATGTGGTGCAGGCGCCCGTTCGACTTCGTCCAGTCCGTCGTGTAGACGATGTCGTAGGACTTCTGCGCGAAGTGCGTCCACTGCCCCGAAATCACGCCGCTGTCGAGCTGGATCTGCTCGGTGACCCGGCCGCCCAGCGCGTCGCAGACGAACCGGCCGTTGACCTCGGCCTCCCGGGCCAGGTAGTTGACGTGGTCGAGGCGCCGGACGCCGACCCCGCGCCCCGGGTAGGCCTGCGCCTGGTTCTTCAGCGCGGGCCGCAGGTGCTCCGGCGGCCGGTAGCGCTCGGTTTCCCAGTAGACCTCGAGCTCGTGGCCGTCCGGGTCGCGGAACAGGTAAGTGGGGCCGATCCCGGTGTCGCCGTCGACCCAGCCGACGCCGAGCCCGCGCTCTTCGAGGGCGACCACGCGGCGCTTGAGGGCCTCTTCGCTGGACGCGCGCACCGCGGTCCGCCCGACCCCGGACGTCTTCGCGGCGGTGAGCTTCAGGCTGTGGTGCTCGTAGTCGTCCCAGGTGCGCAGGTAGACGGAGTCGCCTTCGCTGCCGTTCTCGGTCAGCCCGAGCACGCGGACGAAGAAGTCCAGGCTCTTCTCCGGCTCCGGGGTGAGCAGCTCGACGTGACCGAGGTGCGCGATCTCGTGGCGGGGCGAGGGCTGCGGCATCGAGGGCTCCTCAGGGGCGGGGGAAGACGGTGCCGTCGAACAGCTTCCGCGCGGTGCGGATCACCGTCGACCGGCGGACGCGAGACCCGTCGAACTCGATCGCCACCGCGAGCTTGCCGCTCGGGTGCTCGATCTGCACGGGACCGCCGTCGGTTTCGAGCAGCTCGTGGCCGACGGCACCCTCGAGCAGCAGCGCCGTGACGACGCTGACGCCGCCGAGCACGCCGATCGAGGGGTGCGGCTTGACCGGGATGAACGTCCGGGTGCAGATCGCGCCGCCGTCGCGGGGCGCGGCGACGAGCGTGGTCTTGGGGACCGAGCTGCCGCGGACGTCGCCGAGGCCCATCAGCTTCCCGGCTTCGACGCGCAGCGCGTCGATCCGCTCGGCGAGAGCGGTGTTCGCGCCGAGCTCGGCAGCATCTTCGTACCCGGTGATGCCGAGGTCTTCGGCGCGCGCGACGACGACCGGCATGCCGTTGTCCACACAGGACACCGGGATGCCGCCGACGTCGTCGCGGACGTTGCCGGTGGGCAGGAGGCTGCCGCAGACGGACCCTTCGGTCTCGGTGAAGTCGAGCTCGACGGGGGCGGCGGTGCCGGGCACGCCGGAGATGGCGGTGCTACCGCTGTAGTCGACTTCGCCGCCGGGGGTGGCGAAGGTCGAGACGGCGATGGTGCCGGTGTTGACCAGTCGCACGCGCACGGTGGTGCGGTCTCCGCCGGCGGGCACCAGGCCCCGCTCGACGGCGAACTGCCCGACGCCGGCCAGCAGGTTGCCGCAGGTCTGCCGGTCGGAGACGGTGGGTTCTTCGACGCCGAGCTGCAGGAACAGGTAGTCGATGTCGTGCCCGGGCTCGCTCGCCTTCGAGACGATGGCTACCTTGCTGGTGACGGGCTGGGCCCCGCCGACGCCGTCGATCTGGCGCGGGTCGGGGGTGCCCATGATCCGCATCAGCAGGTCGTCGCGGGTTTCCGGGTCGGCGGGGAGGTCTTCGGCGAGGAAGTAGGCGCCCTTGGAGGTGCCCCCGCGCAGGAGCATGCAGCGCACGCCGGTCATGCCTGCTCCTTCTCGTACTCCTCGGCGGTCAGGTAGCGGACGCCGAGGGCTTCCAGCTTCTCGCGCAGGCCGTAGCGGTCCAGGCCGAGCTGCCCCTGGGCGAACGCTTCCCTTGCGGCGGCTTCCTTTTCCAGCCGTGCCTGCGAAGCTTCGAGTCCACTTCGGACGTCCTCGCGGCGGACCCGCATGACGCCGTCGTCGTCGGCGAGGATGGCATCGCCGGGGCGGATCACCTGGCCGCCGATGACGACGGGCACGTTGACGGCACCGGCGGTCGCCTTGACGGTCCCCTGCGCGCTGACGGCGGCCGACCACACGGGAAAGCCGAGAGCGCGCAGCTCGGCGACGTCGCGGACCCCGGTGTTGATGATGAGGCCGGCGACTTTGCGGTACCGCAGGGCGGTGGCGAACAGTTCGCCGAAGAGCCCGTCGCGGCACGGCGAGGTGGTGGTGACGACGAGGACGTCACCTTCGCGGCACTGCTCGACGGCCGCGTGGATCATGAGGTTGTCGCCGGGCCAGCAGAGCGCGGTGACGGCGGTGCCGCCGATGCGCGCGCCGTCCTGGATGGGGCGCAGGTCCGGGCCGAGCAGCCCGGAGCGCCCGAGGGCCTCGTGCACGGTGGCAACGCCGTAGTCGGCCAGGCGCGCGACTTGCTCGAGATCGGCGCGCGGCGGATCAGTGACGATGACGGGCTTCATACGGTTCACGGTACGGTTCGGTTGACGAAATTGTCAACAATTTTGGTGAGCAAGTCCGGCGCGGTCATGGGCGCGGAAAGTGGGACCGAAGGTGGGTGCACCTCTGCGACGCCCGGCGCCACGCACCCATGCGGCGTTCGGTGCGCCCCACGCACCCAATGTGGCGTTCGGTGCGCCCCACGCACCCAATGCGGCGTTCGGTGCGCCCCACGCACCGCAGTGCGCCCGGCGCACCAAGCCCCTGCTGCGCGCGCCGGACTCGGATGCGTGACGGTGGCAACCGGCCGTGACCTCCGCACCCGGCGGCCTTGCTGCTCCCCCGCACCCAAAGTGGCGTTCGGCGCGGCCATGCACCCAACGCGGCGTTCGGTGCGTCCCACGCACCCAAAGTGGCGTTCGGTGCGCCCCACACACCCAAAGTGGCCTTCGGCGCGTCCCACGCACCCAAAGTGGCCTTCGGTGCATCCCACGCACCCAAAGTGGCCTTCGGTGCATCCCACGCACCCAAAGTGGCCTTCGGTGCATCCCACGCACCCAATGTGGCGTTCGGTGCGTCCAACGCACCCAACGCCACATTGGGGCGCTCCGAACCGACCCGAGATCAGCGGTGGAGCGGCGAAACCTCCGCGGCGTCAGCCGCCTTGAGGGCCTCGATCACGCTCCCCAAATGGGCCCGCGCCGCCTCGGCTGCGCGGGCCGGGTCGTTTGCGCAGATCGCGTCGATGATCGCCAAGTGCTCCGGCAGCGATACCTGCGGCCGGCCCGGGCGCATCGCCAGCCGGAACTGGTGGCGCACGCTCTGCCCGCGCAGCCTCTCCAGTACCTGCGCCGCCGTGCGCTGGCCGCTGATCTCGCGGACCCGGCGGTGCAGCCGCTGGTTGAGACCCGAATACCCGACCACGTCCCCGCCTGCCACGGCCTGGTGCATCAGCTCGCCCAGCTCGCGCAGCTCGCCGACCTCCGCGTCGGAAATGCGCTCCGCCGCCTTCGCCGCGCACAGCGACTCCAGCATCATCCGGACTTCGGAAATCTCGACGGCCTCTTCCAGCGACACCGCGCGCACCCGGGCGCCCCGGTTCTGCACGCGCTCGACGAGCCCCTCGTTCGTCAGCTCGATCAGCGCCGCGCGCACCGTCGCGCGGCTCGCGGCGAACTGGCCGGACAGGTCCGCCTCCACCAGCCTCTGGTTGGGCACGAACTCGCCGCGGACGATCGCGTCGCGGATGGCCGCCACCACGGAACGCTCCCCCGGCTGCCCGTCGGCCGCACTCTCCGTCATACCCCGGCTCCGTTTGTTGACAATTTTGTCGAGAACATCGTGTACTCGATCGTAGCTTGTAGAGAGGATTTTGCTATGACCGGAACCATCGCGGTACTGGGACTCGGCGAAGCGGGCAGCGCGCTCGCTCGCGACCTGGCCGCCGCCGGAGCCGTCGTGCGCGGCTACGACCCGGCCGTCGCCGCCGTCGAGGGTGTCGTCGCGGCCGGCTCCGAGGCCGAAGCCGCCGAGGGTGCCGATCTGGTGCTCAGCGTGAACAGCGCGGCAGCGGCCGTCGGCGCGCTCGAAGCCGGCCTGACCGGCCTGAAGGCGGGCGCCGCCTGGGCCGATCTAAACACCGCCTCCCCCGGCACCAAGCGCAAGCTGGCGGACATCGCCGCCCGGCACGGCGTGCCGTTCGCCGACATCGCGATCATGGCGCCGGTGCCGGGCCGCGGCCTGCGTGTCCCGATGCTCGCCACCGGTGTCGCCGCCGAGATCGTCGCCGATTCGCTCACCACATTCGGCGCCGCGATTGAGGTCATGGCCGGCGACGCCGGACTCGCCGCCGAACGCAAACTGCTCCGCAGCGTGTTCTTCAAGGGCATGTCGGCCGCCGTGGTCGAAGCCCTGACGGCCGCACGCGCCGCGGGCTGCGAGGACTGGCTGCGGAAGATCATCGTCGATGAGCTCACCTCGGCGAACGCGGCCACCGTGGACCGGCTCGTCGACGGCTCCTTCAAGCACGCCGTCCGCCGGACCCACGAGATGGCGGCGGCCGCGGAGATGCTCGGCGAGCTGAACGTGCGTGCCGACGTCGCGTCCGCCGCTCGTGACCAACTTGCGTCCATAGCTGATTCCCAGAATTGTCAACAATCTTGACGCAACGCTTGTGGCCCCTATCTCGCCCGGCTGTTCAGCGCGCAGACGCTGATCTACGCGGCGGCCGGCGCCTACTACCCCGCCGACAGCCGGGCCACGGCGCTCGGCTGGGTGGCCGGCGTCGGCCGGACGGGCGCGGTGTTCGGGCCGTGGCTGAGCGGAATCCCCGTCGCCGGCGGACTGTCGTCGCTCGGCTTCGCGGTCGTGGCGGACGCCAAGCGAGCCGAAAGCCATGTCCCGCAACCGTCGTCCGGGCCGCACACTCCAACCCGTTTGCCGTCCCCGGCGAGCGGCCGGGAGGACTACATTCGGGGGTCCGGGAGCCAGCAGGCCCCGGTGACTCCGCCCCGGTCCCCGGCGGCACCACTCCTGTGGTCGAAGCCGACCGGAGGGCCGGAATGACAGCCCACGCCATCCCCCGCACGAACGCGCGCCCAGCCCCGCTCCGATGACCGGCTCACGGTCGTGGCCGCCGCCCGAGGACCGGACCGATCCCTTCGTCCTGACGGGAGAACAGCGGCACCGGGCCGTTCGCGTGGTCGCCTCCGCCTCGCACGACGCCGGCGACTGCGCGCTGCTGCTCGCCGTCCTCGGTCTCGCCGCGGCCGACGGCCGTCCGCCGGAGGCCGACGCTCACGCGGAACCGCCGGAACCGCACCGCCGGTGGCGAAGCACCCCGCAGGCGCGGCGGCGCTGACCCGGCGGGTCAGCGGCGGCCGTCTCCCGGGCCACGCGGCGCGGCGAGGGCCGCTGTCCGCGAGTAGTGGACGGCCAGGCGTTCGCACGTCCGGGTGAGCCGCAGCGGGTGCCAGGTCGACCGGGTCGTGGCCACCAGGCGCACGTCGGTGCCCGGCCCGGCCCGGCGGTGGGCGTCGATCAGCACCGCGAGACCGGCGGCGTTCAGGAACCGGACGTACGACAGGTCGACGACGATCCGCCGCGGTGCCCGGTCCAGCGCCGCGTCGAGGACGTGGCGGAGCAGGGGCGCGCTGCCGAGGTCGACCTCCCCGTCCACGGCGACGACCAGTGCCGGGCCGCACCACTCCTCGGTGATCGTCAGGTCCTGGTACCGAAGGGCCGGCTCCCGGTTCCCGGAAGGCCGCGGGAATTCCAGCACCGGGCGGCGGGGACCCGGGACGGCGACGGGTTTCACGATCGGATCCCCTTTCATGGCAATCAGTTCAGCGTAAATGACCGTCCATAGCGGACGACTACATGCCGGTGCAGCTGTCCTGGTGCCGGATCGAGTCCCCACCCTTGTGGTGGTCCGTCCGGCCGTACTGGCTTTCCAGCGCGCTCTCGAGCTTGTGCGCGGCACCCCGGCACGCCTCGGCGACCGAGCCGGCGTGGTGGCTGACGGTCAGCGCCCGCCGTCCGGCCGGCCGGGCTTCGAGCACGCAGCGCCGGTCCGGCCCGTCGGCGGTGGTTTCCTCGCTGAAGTGGACTTCCAGCCGCGTGATGTGGTCGCTGAACCGCGACAGCCGGGCGGCGAGCTCCGATTCGAAGTGCCGGATCAGCTCTTCGCCGCCGTGCAGGGTCCGGTCCGTGCTGATCTGGATCAGCATGCGTTGTCCTCTCGACGACCGGCCGGCCCGGTCCGCGCGAAGCGGGTGGGCGGCCTCCGGTCATCGTGGTCGCCCCGGCCCCGGCCTGCCCAGGGCCGACCGTCCTCGACCCGGGGGCCGAACGAACCTTTCGCCGCCGCGGGATGGCCTGCCCGGCCGTCATCGGCTGGATCGTGCGCGCGACGCCCACGCACGCGCGGTTTCCCCGGTTGGCCGACAGGATCGCTTGCGTCCGGGCGTACGGCCCGCGGAAGGGCCGAAAGTTGCCCGACGAGTGACCGGCGGCCCTTCTCCGGCGCGGGCCCGCCGGTGAGACTGGCGATCCCACCAAGGAACGGAGCGGGCCTTGCACGTGCGACTTCCGCCGCCGGAACGAGAGCCGCTCACCTTCGGTGTCGAGGAGGAATTCGTCCTCGCGGACCCGGTCAGCGGCGGGGTGGCGCTCGCGGCGCCCCGGGTGCTGGAGCTGCTCGACGGCGAGCCCGCGGTGACGCCGGAGTTCCTGCGCTTCCAGATCGAAACCGCCACCGGGGTCCGCACCGGCCTCGACGAGCTCCGGGCGGACCTGCTCGGGTTGCGCGGGCTCGTGGCGGACGCCGCCGGCCACGCCGGCTGCCTGGTGCTCGCATCCGGGACACCGCCGTACGGCGAGCTGCCGGGCCTGCCCGGCGTCACTCCCGAACCCCGGTACCAGGCGCTGGCCGCCCGGTTCCCGTCGCTCATCCAGCAGGCGGGCACGTGCGCCTGCCACGTGCACGTCGGCATCCCGTCCCCGGCGCTCGGCGTCCGGGTCCTGGCCGGGCTGCGGCCCTGGCTGGCCCCGTTGCTCGCGCTCGGCGCGAATTCGCCGCTCGCCCACGGCGAGGACTCCGGGTGGGCCAGCGGCCGGTACCCCCTGTGGTCGCGGTGGCCGACCGCGACCCCGCCGCTCGACTGGCCGGACGCGGCCACCTACGCCGCGAGCGTCGACGACGCGGTACGCCGGGGTGACGCGATGGACGCCCACGGCGTCTACTTCTACGCCCGGCTCTCGCCGAAGTACCCGACGGTGGAGATCCGGATCTCGGACGTCGGCCTGACCGTCGAGGACGCCGTGCTGATGGCCGGCCTGGCCCGCGCCCTCGTCGTCACGATCCTCGAGGAAGCCCGCGCCGGGGTCGCGGTCCGGGCGGTACCGGACCGGCTGGTGCTCGCGTCCCTCACCGCCGCGGCCCGCGAAGGCGCCCCCGGCCACGGTGTCGACCCCTTCACCGGCGAACTCCGCCCCCAGCGGCTGATCGTCGACGGCCTGCTGGAGTACGTCCGGCCGGCGCTGCTGGCCGCCGGGGACCTGGCGGCGGTCGAGCGGCAGCTCGCCGTGGTGCGAGCCGGGGAAACCGGCGCGCAGCGCCAGCGCGCGCTCTTCGCCGGCGCGGGCTCCCCGGGCGTGTTCGTGGCGGGCCTGGCCGCGGCGACCCTCGCCGGGACGAGCACGCCGGCCGCCCGGCGAGCGGTCCCCGTCCAGGACGGCTGTTCCCCGAGCCGGTGACGTTCGCCGGGAACCCGGGGGTCGCCGGACTCTGGCCCGCGCGCCGGGCGGCCCCAGGCTGGAGAGGGGAAACCGGCCATCCGGCCGGAGACCCGGCCACCTCCCGGCCCGTCGCGACCACGACGGACATCGGCGGCGGCGGCCACGGCGACCCGCCCGCCGATCCGGACCCGGGGGCGGATCGGCGCGGCACGAGCTCGCCTCGAGGAAGGACACCCATGACCGCCGCACGCACCTACCCGGTCCGGGTCGGAGCCCGGCTCGACGAACCCCTGTCGCGTTGGCTCTGGCTGGTGAAATGGGTTCTCGCGGTCCCCCACTACCTGGTCCTGGCGGTCCTGTGGGTCGCCTACCCGTTCGTCGGCGTCGTGGCGTTCTTCGCGATCCTGGTGACCGGGCGCTACCCGCGGCCGCTCTTCGACTTCACCGTCGGCGTGCTGCGCTGGAGCTGGCGTGTCCAGTTCTACGCGACCAGCGCGCTCGGCACGGACCGGTATCCCCCGTTCACGCTCGCCGACGTGCCGGACTACCCGGCCCGGCTGGAAGTCGAGTATCCGCAACACCTTTCGCGCGGGCTCGTCCTCGTGAAGTCGTGGCTGCTGGCCCTGCCGCACCTCGTCCTGGTCGGCCTGTTCGCCGGTGGCGGCAGCTGGCTGGCCGGCCGCGACGGCTCGGACGGCTTCACCTGGGCGGCCGGCGGCCTGGTCGGCGTCCTCGTGCTGGTGGCCGGGGTGATCCTGCTGGTGACCGGCCGGTACCCGCGGCCGCTCTTCGACTTCCTGCTCGGCCTGGACCGCTGGGTGCTGCGGGTGGCCGCTTACGTGTCGCTGCTGACCGACGTCTACCCGCCGTTCCGCCTCGACCAGGGTGGGGCCGAGCCGGGCGGCACCGAGCCGGTGCCGTCTCCGGATTCGCCCGCACCCGGGCGCGCCGGCTGGACCGGCGGCCGGACCGCGGCGGCGATCGCGGGCGCGGCGCTCGTCCTGGTTTCGGCCGGCCTGCTCACCGGCGGCGCGGCCGTCCTGTGGGCGGACCGCACCCAGCGCGACGCCGACGGTTACTTCAGTGGCTCGAACGGCTTCTCCGCCGGCGGATACGCCCTCACGAGCGACCCGATCCAGCTCCACGGCGTCGAAGCCGGTGCCGCCGGCTGGGCCGCGACCGTCGGCGAGACGCGGATCCGCGCGACCGGCGCGGAGAAGCCGGTCTTCGTCGGGATCGCCAAGACCGCGGACGTCGAGCGTTACCTCGCCGCGGCGGAGTACAGCACCGTCACGGACCTGACGGAAGACGGTGCCGTGGCCACGGTCCACCCCGGTGGCGCGCTCGCCACGCGACCGGGCGACGCCGGGATCTGGGCCGCCGGCGCCACCGGCGTGGGCACTCAGACGCTCGCCTGGCCGGTGCAGGACGGCGACTGGACGCTCGTGGTGCTGAACGCCGACGGTTCTCGCGGCGTGGTGGCGCAGGTCGAAGCCGGGGCAACAGTTCCGGCGCTGGGCTGGGTGGCGGCCTTCGTCCTCGGTGTGGGCCTGCTCGTGCTCGCCGGCGGCGTGACGCTGATCTGGATCGCCGCGCGCGGCGCCTCACGCGGCCCCGGCACACCGCAGGTGCCGGCCCCCGAGCCGGAACGGACGTCGACGGTGTAAGGGAATTGCTCACCACGGCCCGCCGGAACCCTGGCTCCCCGGGGTTTCGGCGGGCACCGTCTTCCGCGATTCGAGGCGCGCCAAGGAAAACGCGAGGGCGTGCATCCCTCATCCGGGACGAGCGTCCGAGGAGCAGCCGATGACGGTCGACGAAACCCTGCTGCGATCGGCGATGGCGGGCGACCCCACCGCCACGGACACCCTGCTGGGGCTGGTGCGCCCCGCGGTGCTCACCTACTGCCGCGCCCGGCTCGGCGGCCGGAACGTGCGCGACAGTGACGCGGAGGACTGCGCTCGGGAGGTCCTGCTCGGCGTCCTGCGCGCACTGCCGCACTACCGGTACGACGCCGACCGGTTCCTGGGCTTCGTCTACGGGATCACGGCGCACAAGGTGGTCGACGCCCGGCGCCGCCGCACCCGCGACGCCAGCTCACCGGTGGCCCACCTGGCCGCCACGCAGCTCTCCCCCTCGGAAGACCCCGAAGGGCGCGAGCGGGTGGCCTGCCTGCTCGGTCACTTGGCGGCGCAGCAGCGGAACATCGTCGTCCTGCGGGTGCTCCTCGGGCTGTCCGCGCGGGACACGGCCACCACGCTCGGCATGCCCAGTGCGGGCGCGGTGCGGGTGAGCCAGCACCGCGCGCTGTCCAGCCTCCGGCGGCACGTGTAGCCGCGCGAGTCCGGCAGCGGTCGGATCGCCCTCCCTTGACGAATCTAAGACGACCGGTCATATTGAAAACATGACTGAGATCAAGCCCCGGTTCCGGAGCATCGACGGGTTGTCCATCCGGTACGCCGAGAGCGACGGGCCGCACGAAGCGGATGCCCTGCTGCTGAGCCCGTGGCCGGAAAGCCTGTTCGCCTTCGACGCGAGCTGGGCGCACCTGGCCGCGCACGCCCACCTGGTCGCCGTGGACCTGCCCGGGTTCGGGCACTCCGAACTGCGCGAAGACCTGCTTTCGCCGCGGGCGATGGGCGAGTTCGTCGTGCGGATCGCCGACGAGCTCGGGCTGGCGAAGCCGCACGTCGTCGGCCCGGACATCGGCACCAGCGCCGCGCTGTTCGCCGCGGCCGCCCACCCGGGCCGGTTCCGCAGCGTCACCGTGGGGTCCGGCGGGGCGTCGGTCCCCCTGGACCTGGGCGGCGTGCTGGACGAGTGGGTGCGTGCCGAGGACCTGGCGCCGTACCGGGCGCTGGGCGCCAAGGACGTCGTGAAGCTCGCGTTGAGCACGATCGAGGGTTACGAGCTGCCCGAGGTCGTGCGCGAGGACTACCTCGCCGCCTACTGGGGACAACGGTTCGCCGAGCAGATGCCCTACGTCCGCGCGTACCCGGCCGAGCTCCCCGTCCTCGGCGAGCTGCTGCCCGGCATCGAGACGCCGGTGCAGATCATCGCCGGGCGGCGGGACCCGGTCGTGCCGCCGGCCAACGCCGAGTACCTGCACGAGCGGCTGCCCCACAGCCGGCTCGACGTCCTCGACACGGGTCACTTCGCCTGGGAAGAGGACGCGGCCGGATACGCTCGCGCCATCACCGCCTGGTGGCAGGCGAACGCGCCGTTCCCGTCGGCTTGACGCACCTGCGGAGGAGGAGACCCGGATGGCCAGGGCGAGCGTGCGCGAACAGATCGTCGACGCCGCGTACGAGCAGTTCCACCGGCGCGGCTACCACGCCTGCGGCGTCAAGCTGATCACCGACAGCGCCGGCGTGCCGAAGGGGTCGTTCTACAACCACTTCGCCAGCAAGGAAGCGCTCGCGCTGGTGGTGATGGAGCGCTACGGCGCCACCCGGCGGGTGCCGGAGCTCGCCGACCGGTCCGGCGCGCCGCTGGCCCGGTTGCGCGCCCACTTCGAATTCCTCGCCAAGGACATCGAAGACCACGGCTATGAACGCGGCTGTGTGTTCGGCAACTTCAGCAACGAAGCGGCCGACCACAGCCCCGCCATCCGCGACGGCCTGGTGACGAGCTTCGCGACCTGGGCGGGGGCGGTGGCGGACACGATCCGCGAAGCCCAGGCGGACGGGTCCGTCACTTCGCCGCAGGACCCGGAGGTGCTGGCGCGGTTCCTCGTCAACGCCTGGGAAGGCGCCATCGTCGGCGAGCGCGCCACCAAGGACGGCTCCTCCTTCGCCGCGTTCTTCACCATCGCGTTCGGGACGCTCCTGCGCTGAACCGTCAGCGGCCGGCCAGCTCCCGGGAGATGCCGCGCGCCGCCGTCTGCACGGCCAAGCCGAGGCGCCGCGGCTGGGCGACCCGCTTCGGGACGAGGACGCCGAGCACGCCCGCCAGTGTGTCGCCGCGGCCGAACACCGGTGCGGCGACGGACACGATCGACTCGTGCTCGTCCTCGCGCCGGAAGATCGCGAGCCGCTCGCGGCGCACCTCGGCGAGCGTGCGGCGCAGGACGTCGGCGGAGATGAGGCGGTTGTCCGGTTCGCTGTAGACCGGCTTGGCGAGCAGCTCTTCCTGGACTTCCTTCGGGGCGAAGGCCAGCAGCGCGAGCCCGACTCCGGTGGAGTGCAACGGAAGCCGCCCGCCGATGCGGTAGTCGACCGGCGTCGCCTGGTGCGCGGAAAGCCGCTCGACGAGCATCGCCTGCATCCCGTCGCGGACGGCGAGCTGGACGTGCTGGTGGGTCACCTCGGCGAGGTCGTTCATGAACGGCAGCGCCACCTGCCGCAGCCCGTGGCCGCGCGGGGCGAGCGTCGCGACCTCCAGGAGCCGGAGCCCGACGCAGAACCGGCCGCTGTCGTCGCGCTCCAGCGCACCCCAGTCCACCAGGCGGTTCGCGAGCCGCAACGCCGAGCTCGGCGGGATGCCGGCCCGGCGGCTCAGCTCGGCCAGCGTGAGCGTCCGGTGCTCCGCGTCGAACGCCGACAGCAGCGACAACGCCCGGTCGACGACCGGTTCCCCGTGCGGCGGACGGCGTCCCCGCACGCGCACGGACTCGGTCACGACGACCTCGGCGTTCCATTGGTTGGCATCCCTCTCACGGTACACGGCCCCGGGCGCTCATCCTTCCCGCAGGTCAGCCGCGATCGAGCCGTGAAAGGTGCCCAACGATGAGTACTTCTTTCCGCCAGGCCTCCGCACCCGCCGGGACGGCGTTCCCCGGGCCCCGGCGCGGGTTTCTCTTCTTCTTCGCCTTCGCCGCGGTCGGCGCGGGGATGGCGGTGCTCGTCCCGGCCGTGCTGACGCTGTCGGTGAAGGCGACGCTGCTCGACCCGGCGGGCGCGACGACGATGGTGTCCATCGTGACCAGCGTCAGCGCCCTGTGCTCCCTGGTCGCCTTCCCGGTCTTCGGCAGGCTCAGCGACCGGACGACGGGCCGGTTCGGCCGGCGCAGACCGTTCCTCGTGCTCGGCGCGATTCTGTTCACGCTGGGCGCGATCGGGTTGCAGCTGGGCGCGACGACGTTCGCGCTGACTGTGGCGGCGAGCTGCACGACGGTCGGCGCGAGCGCGGCCACCGTCGCGTTCACCTCGGTGATCCCCGACCAGCTGCCGCCGGACCGCCGCGGTCCGGCGTCGGCCGTCGTCGGGCTGAGCCTCCCCGTCGGCGCGGTCCTCGGCCTGTTCATCGCGCAGCTCGTCGCCCCGGACCTGCCCGCGATGATCCTGCTGCCGGCCGGGTTCGCGGTCCTCGGGACGCTCCTGCTCGCCGTCACGATGCGGGACCGGCGGCTGCCGGTGACGGAGCGGCCCGCGTTCGCCTGGCGCGACCTGCCCCGCACGTTCTGGGTGAACCCGGTGCGGCACCCCAACTTCGGCTACACCTGGCTCAGCCGGCTGCTGATCTTCTTCGGGGTCGCCGCGATCCAGGCCTACCAGGCGTTCTACCTGATGAACGTCTTCCACATCCCGCCGGCCGGCATCGCGAACGCGGTCTTCCTGTCCACGCTCGTGCTCACCGGCGCGGCCCTGCTGTTCGCTCCCCTGGCGGGCAAGCTCTCGGACCGCGCCGGGCGCCGCAAGCCGTTCGTCGTCACGGCGGCGGTGATCTTCGGCTGCGGCCTGCTGCTCGCGACGTTCACCGGCACCTATCCCCTGTTCCTGTTCGCGATGGGCATCATCGGCCTCGGCCAGGGGGTCTACTTCGCGGTGGACATCGCGCTGATCACCCAGGTGCTCCCCGACCCGGCCGACACGGCGAAGGACCTGGGGCTGATGAACCTGGCCGGCAACCTGCCGACGTCCGTGGTGCCGGCCCTGGCCCCGGCGATCCTCGCGATCGGCGCGACGGCCGCGGTGCCGCAGAACTTCCCGGCGCTGTTCGTCGCGGGCGCGATCGCGGGACTGCTCGGCGCGGTGCTGATCCTGCCGATCCGGAAGGTGCGCTAGTGCCGAAGCGGCCCACCCGGTTGCGGCTCGACCACCTCACGCCGGGCCGCCCTTCGGTTTCGCCGCGCGGTTCCTGGTGGCTGCCCGCCGGTTCGGCCGTCCAGCCCGCGTACGAGATCCGGCTGACCGACCCGGACTGGACGTCGGGGCGGTGCGAAAGCGACCGATCCGTGCTCGTCGACCTGCCCCGACGTCCGGCGACGGCGTGGCAGGTCCGCGTCCGGACCTGCACACCCACGTCGCCGGGATCCGGCTGCCGGACGACCCGGGTCACGCCGAAGCGGGGTACCGGCGGTTCCTCGTCCGGCCGTGCCCCGGCGGCGGCCTCGACCGGGCGACGTCAGGCTTCCCGGCTCGGAAAGCGTCGACGCGGGACCGGGGCGGCACACGTTCACGGTGTCGTCGTGATCGCTTCCGGCGCTGTGGACTTCAGCCTTGCCTGCCGTGTCCGCGGCCCGAAGATGGCCAAAACCACCGCGCCGACGAGCCAGGTCCCGGCGATGAACAGGAACACGCTCTGGTAGCCGCTCCCGTTGTACAGCGCGGCGACGATCAGCGGGCCCACCGCGTTCGACAGCCGCCCGAGGCCGTACGACACCCCCGTGCCGAGCGACCGGCCGCGCGTGTCGAACAGCTCCGGCGAGTACGCGTACCCGAGCGCCGTGTACCCCCGCTCGAACAGGTTCACCAGGAAGCCGAACACCACGATCAGGATCGGGTTGAACGTCAGCCCGTAGAAGAGGCCGCACAGCGCGATGACCGCGCCGAACGCGACCAGGCACCACTTGCGTTCGAACCGGTCGGTGACCAGGGCGGCCAGGTACGAGCCGAGCGGCGCGCCGACCGTCGTGAGGGCCACGTAGAACACCGACTTCTCGACGCTGAAGCCCTCCTTGGCCAGCAGCGTCGGCGCCCAGCTCGAGTAGCCGAAGAAGCCGATCGTCTGCGTCACCCACAGGACGGTCAGCAGCAGCGTCGGATACAAATACTTCTTCTGCAGCAGCAGCCGCAGCGGCGCCTTGCCCACCGGGGCTTCCTCGATCGGCGGCGCGGGCTCCGGCAGCGGGCCCTTCTCCGCCGCGACCTGCTCCTCGATCTCCCGCAGCACCGCGTCGGCCTTGGCGTGTTCGCCGCGGCTCTCGTACCACCGCGGCGACTCCTTCAGGTGCCGGGTGAACAGCACGAGCAGGACACCGAGCGCGCCCCACAGGTACACCAGCCGCCACGACCAGGAGTTGATCGGCACCACCGCGCTGGCGATCAGGTTGGTCACCGGCGTGCCGCAGATGCCGATCACGATCGCGTACGCCTGGTACTTGCCGCGGCTCGCCGCCGGGTACAGCTCGCTGACGTAGATGACCGCGACGACGGTCATCGCCGAGAGGCCCGCCGAAGTCAGGATGCGGAACACGCCCAGCGACACGATGTCCCACGAGAACACCGCCGCGAACGAGAAGACGCCGAACCAGACGGTCGTCCACATGAGCGCGTTCTTGCGGCCCCAGCGGTCGGCGAGCTTGCTCGCGATGATCGAGCCGAAGAACATGCCGACGAACGACAACGAGGTCACGTAGGCGACCTGGTTCACCGTCACGCCCCACAGCTTGATCAGCTTGGGCGCGGTGGTGGCGAAGCTGTTGATGTCCGCGAACTCGAAGAAGTAGGCGAACGAGACGGCGAGCAGGGTGACCTTGTGGAAGCGCGAGATCGGCAGGCGGTTCAGCCGGTTGAACGCGTTGGCGTGCTGCATTGCATGCCCTTCGGGGGTTTCAGGCGGTTTCGCCGGGCCAGTAGAGGCGCATCGGGTTGTCGACGAGCAGTTTCCGTTGCTGCTCGGTGGTTTCGGCGATCTGCGGGACGTAGTCGACGAGGAGGCCGTCGTCGGGCATGTGGTCCTTCAGGTTCGGGTGCGGCCAGTCGGTGCCCCACAGCACGCGGTCCGGGAACTCCGTCACGACGCGCCGCGCGAACGGGACGACGTCGGTGTAGGCGTGCCGTTCGCCGTCGAGGGCCGGCGGGCCGGTCACGGTGAGGCGCTCGGGACAGCTCACCTTGACCCACACGTCGTTGCGGTCCACGAACTCCAGGAACCGCGCGAACTCCGGTCCGTGCACCGGTTTCGTGACGTCGGGGCGTCCCATGTGGTCGATCACGAGCGGCGCGGGGAGCTCGCCGAAGAAGTCCTCGAGTTCGGGCAGGTCGGCGGCTTCGAAGTAGAGCACGACGTGCCAGCCGAGCGGGGCGATCTTCTTCGCGATCGTGCTGAGGTCCTGTTTGGGCGAGGCGTCGACGAGCCGCTTCACGAAGTTGAACCGCACGCCGCGGACGCCTTGCGCGTCGAGTTCGCGTAGTTCCTTTTCCCCGATGTCCGGCCGGACGGTCGCGACACCGCGGGCCCGGCCGTCCGCGGCCCGGACGGCGTCGAGCATGGCGGAGTTGTCGGCGCCGTGACAGGTGGCCTGCACGATGACGTTGCGCGCGACGCCGAGGTGGTCACGCAGGGCGAAGAGCTGGTTCTTGCTCGCGTCGCAGGGCGTGTACTTGCGCTCCGGCGCGAACGGGAATTCCTTCTCCGGGCCGAAGACGTGACAGTGGGCGTCGACGGTGCCGTACGGCAGTGCGAAGTCCGGTGTGGACGGATTCGCGTACCAGTCCAGCCAGCCGGGCGTCTTGGTCATCGGCCTTGTCCCTTCAGGAGGGCGTCGAGGCGCGGGTAGACGGCGCGGGCGTTGTGCTCCCGGATCGCGGCCCAGTCCTCTTCGGACAGTTTCGCGGCTTCGGCGTACCGGCGGGTGTCGTCGAAGTGGTGGCCGGTGCGCGGGTCGACACTGCGGACGGCGCCGATCATCTCGGAGGCGAACAGGATGTTGCGCGCCGGGATGACGTCGAAGAGCAGGTCCGAGCCCGGCTGGTGGTAGACGCAGGTGTCGAAGAAGACGTTGTTCAGCACGTGCTCTTCCAGTTCCGGCTTGCCCAGCGCCATCGCGAGGCCGCGGAACCGGCCCCAGTGGTAGGGCACCGCGCCGCCGCCGTGCGGGATGACCAGTCGCAGCGTCGGGAAGTCGGCGAAGAGGTCACCCTGCACGAGCTGCATGAACGCGGTCGTGTCGGCGTTGAGGTAGTGCGCGCCGGTGGTGTGGAACGCCGGGTTGACGCTCGTGCTGACGTGCACCATCGCCGGGATGTCGTACTCGACCATTTTCTCGTAGATCGGGTACCAGGACCGGTCGGTGAGCGGCGGGGCCGTCCAGTGGCCGCCGCTGGGGTCGGGGTTGAGGTTGAGCGCGACGGCGCCGTACTCCTCGACGCAGCGGGTCAGCTCCGGGACGCAGGTCGCGGGGTCGACACCTGGGGACTGCGGGAGCATCGCGGCCGGCGCGAACCGCTCCGGGTAGAGGGTGCTGACGCGGTGGCAGAGCTCGTTGCAGATCGCCGCCCACTCGGCGGAGGTCTCGAAGCCGCCGACGTGGTGGGCCATGAACGAGGCGCGCGGCGAGAAGATCGTGAGGTCGATGCCGCGTTCGTCCATGAGCCGAAGCTGGTTCGGCTCGATGGTCTCGCGCAGTTCGTCATCACTGATCCGCAGGTCGGCCCGCGAGGACGCGACGCCGGGATCGTCCAGCGACGCGATCTGCTGGTCGCGCCACGCCGCGAGGGCGGGTGGCGCGGTCGTGTAGTGGCCGTGGCAGTCGATGATCAAGGCAGTTCCTCGTCGCTCCGCATGCTGGATACTCGCACACTAATCGTCGATGAAATTGTTGACAATATGTGTGACGAGGTTGTGACTGAGGTGGGGGCGGGTGTCGACGGCCTGTGACGGCTGGCGCCGGTCGCCGATGTCCTGAATGAGTCATTCAGGGCGTGCGAGGTCCTGAATGACTCATTCAAGACGTTCGCCGAGGCGACCACGCCCGTCGACCTGCGCCCAGGGCTTCGGCGAGGTCGGGGCGCAGGTGTCCGACAGGGGCCGCTGCGATGTCGTGAACGACTCGTTCACCTCGTCCGACGACATGAACGGGTCGTTCATGTCGTCCGGCTGCCGGCGCGACCCGGCAGCGCTGCCCCGCCGTCGCCGAGACCCCGGCCGCCGATGCAGTGAATGACTCATTCCTGGCGTCGGACGCCGTGGGCTTGACCCGGTTTGGCGGACACCTCTGATCAGGGGCGGGAGCTCCTGGAAGGGATGTCCCTCATCATGGATCCCATGGCGAAGAAGAAGCC